>NZ_JBEXKU010000024.1:0-50495 GCF_040609575.1 Streptomyces sp. NPDC004647
AGCCCGTCGCGGCTTCACGCCGCGACGGGCTCCGCTCCCATCACGCACCCCAACGACCGCACCGATACGGCCAGCTCCTCGCGGGCGGGGCGCGGGGGGTCGGCCACCCGCGAGGAGCAGGGAAGGACGCCGCTCATCACGACGCTGCCGGTCGGGATCCTGCGACTGCCGTCCCCGGCCGGCACTACGAAACGTACATCATGCCTTCAATAATGTCATCTATCTATCGGGAGGAAGCGCCATCGTCCTCGCCCGCCGACTTCCGCAAGGGCTCCTCCAAGTCCGGCATCACTGCGAGCAGTTCCACGGCCGTGCGCGCAGCTCTCGCCGCATCCGCCGGCGCCATGCCGGGATTGAGTACGCGCGAGGGCTCCTTCGACAGAGCGGCGACGCGTTCCAGATCGAGCTCGGCCATGCCATTCCTCCCGTAAGAGACCGGCGTCCGCGCTCCACGTCAGCCGGCCATCGCGCCGCCGGGGTGGGCTGCGCGTGCGTGCGCAAGCTGGCCTGCGCGGCAAGTGGAATCCGCGCTTCGACGGCGTAGACGACGCTAGCCAGAAACCGGCCATGGTGCCGACTCCCGGTGCACAGTGCATGGACAGCCCCTTATCGCGGCGCACACCCGCAAAGACGACCGTTGTCGGTCGAACGTGGAGGTCCCCGCCACGCATCAACGCCCCACATGTCAAGTGGTTTTGATGCATCTATGCAGGTAAACCGGCCCACCTACCCTCTGACGCGCCCCTCACGCCCTCAAAGCCCCGTGGTTTTGACGACGTTGACATGTACTTAGGCAAACATTTGGATGATGGCGCAAAGTTGACGTTCAATCTGCCGCTGGCGCCACCCCACTGGCGCCGCCCGCGCGGGTGCACGGCGCTCACCCCACGTGGGCCCACGCCGCACTGCTGCTCGGTCCAAGCGGCGTCTGGGGGTGCCCGAGGTGTGCATGGTCGGCCATGAAAAGCGACAGGAGCGGCTGGAGCGCAGGCTCCTTCAGCAGATCCGGCACCAAGCCGCAGCTCCCAATCTGCCCCGCCTGGTCGGATGGCTGGCGGAGGTCCTCGACGGCCACGTGACGCTCACTAATTCCGACGGCTGGCCTCTCGCCGCCTCATCAAAGGCTGCCCACGAGGTCCTCGCCACAGCAGCGGACGAGATCTCGCGCCTGGCTGCCGGGGAGCTCAAGTCGGCGGTACTGGACGAGAGGGCCTTGAAGGCCCGGCTGCTCGCCATCGGACCCGAGGCCCCCCATGCCGTCCTGGCGACGGCCCGGACCGAGCCATATCCGCCACAAGCAGCCAAGGCCGTTTCCCACGTTGCCGATGTCCTGACGCTCCTCCTGCCAACCCTCAATCGCGAGCACGCCTGGCACCAGGTACACGAAGCCGCCGCAGAAGTGCATGTGGCGATCTTGCAACTGCTGATGAGCGGCCAGGCGACCTTTGCTCGGCGTGCGGCCGCCAGCCTCGCACCCGGCGCGCTGGACGACACCGTCCGCGTCTACATCGTGGACTGCTCCACAGGAGACCGCCATTACACGGCAGAGATCATCCAGCAAGAGATCAGGAACCCCTCCCCGCCGGGGGTGACCATGCCCACTCCGGAACCGGCACTCATCGACGGAGCTCTCCTGGTCCCATGCCCGGCATACGACAACCACCTCATCGTTGTCGCGCCCGCAGACAACGAACCGTCGGCACAAGGCAGCGAGTCGGTCGACGCGACACTGCGCAGGGTCACAGCGGCCCTGGACGACCATTACCTCGGGGTCAGTGAGGCCGCAGCTCTCGCTCATACGCCCGACGCATATCGGGACGCGACCCGCGCTCTGAGCGTCGCCCAGCACCTACCGGAGCGAGCGTGGCAGTACAACAGCCACGCACAGATCACGGCCGTAATCGATCAGGAAGAGGCATTCCACTGGGCAGAGGCATTCCTGCAGCCGCTCATCAACGCATCTCGGGCGGAACGCGACGACCTCTTCACCACCGTCCGCCTAGCCCTGGCGTTTCCCACAACCAAAGTGGCCAAGGTCCTCGATGTGCACCGCAACACCGTCACCAGCCGCTTCAAGAAAGCCGCTGAACTGCTCCAACTCGACCTCAGCGACGTGCAGGCCTGCGCAGTACTCGACCTGGCGCTCCAGATCGACGCGACAGATCCGGTTGGTCGCCGCAAGAATTCGTACCAAGCCGAGGCACGCCTCCAAGAGATGCTGTCCACTCCCTCAGCCAAAGCATGGGCTGAGATGACCCTCGCCCCGCTGAACCAGGATGACCGGAACCTGAGGCGGACCCTCCGCGTATGGTTCGCCCACAATGCCAGCGCCGACTGCGCAGCGACCGAGCTCGGCATACACCCACAGACCGTCCGTGGACACTTGCGAAGCGCGGAACGGCTGCTACAGCGAACCCTCCTCGCCGGCGCTTCGGGAGGCCACGACCTGATCATCGCCCTGTTCATCGCCGGTGACATCCCGACGCCCCCACGCGTGTGCGGCATCCCTCACCAAGGCTTCTTCGATCGCTTCCTGGATCCGAGCGCGGAGACACACCTCCCGCCAGCTGGATAGAGGACAACCCAAGAACCAGATGGGCGCGGCCCGGGTTCGCTGCGGAACCCGGGCCCATCCGTACGAGCTGGACCTAATGGACCTGCGGCAGCTACGCCGGGACCTGGGTCCAGCTACGCCAGTGCAACGCCACACGATCGCTATCCACCGTGCGTGACCCACGGGACGCAGCCGGATACACAACGACCTGCTCCAGCATCAGCACCACCAGGCCCTTCTTGGAACGCAGCGGCGCATGCTTCCACCACCGCACCAAGTCGGGTACGCCGCCCAAGGGCGCGTTGTTGACCTGTTCCAGGATCCGTGCCCGCACCTCGGCATCCCGGATACTCTTCGACAGCTCTCGGTCGGCCGTCTTGAAAGACTCCTTCGAAATCTCCCGCCGGGCGTAGTCCTTCCCGAGCTCCTTCTGCTGCGCACGGGCCGCTTCGATGTCCTTGCGCAACTGCTCGACCTCGCCGAGCACTTGGTCCCGCGCCGCTTCCAAAAGGGCCTGCACCTCAGGCTTCGCCAGCTCCGCCAGCACGTGCTCCGCCACGTAGGTCTCCAGCAGGTCGGCATTGATCCGCACCTTGCCGCAGCCGCCAGGATGCTGCTTGGTACTCGGGCTGCACCGGTACCCCCGGGCCCCGCTATTGGAGGGCGACGCGTCGAGCCAGTTCGTGCACAGCCCGCAAACGCTCTCGCCCCCCGTCAGGAGGTACTCGCGCTGCTCCGCCCGATCGCTGTTGGGATCGTTGGACGGGCGGAGCGCGCGGATGGCCAGGAACTCCTCGGGCGTGATGATCTGCGGGCCGCCGCTGCTCACCAGCTCACCGTTCTCGTTCTCGGTGAGGCCAGCGATCGCCGGGTGGTCCAGCACGTTCGCCAGGGCGGCCGGCCGCCACAGACCACCACGTGTGGTCCGATGACCCTCTGCGTTCATCCAGTCCGTGATCGCAGGGTAGGACTGCGCCACCAAGCGGCGGCTTGCGGCCTGTCGGACAGCAGCGGCCTCCGGCTCGCGTAGCCGCCGGTACGCCATGTCCTCGAACCCGTACAGCCGTGGCACCTGACAGCTCCCCTCGCCTTGACCGACCCCCAGTGACATATATAACTGTAACCAAGGTAGGTCACACTGCTGCAAAGGTCGCCTCACACTATGAGGCAGGCATATGCCGCCAGCCACGCTGTTCACCCCCGCGCAGCCGTCAGCCCCTCAACACCCAGCGCCTTCCACAGCTCCGCCGTCGGCACCCGGACCGTGCCGCCCAGCGCGAGTGTCCGAACGGGGAAGCCCCCTGTGCGGATCAACTCGTACGCCTTGTCGCGGCCAATACCAAGAGCACGTCCGGCAGTTGTCACGTTGACCGTGGCCGGAAGCGCAAGCAGCTCCTCTAGACCCATCGCTCCGGCCGGAGCCTGCCCGCCAGCTTCCTGAGCAGTCATGTCGTTGGTCGCTCTCTCCCCCGCGCCAACTTGAAGGTGACTTTACAACAGTGTCCGACACCCCCAGCAAGATGAAGAACGATCAAGCCAGGCACGTACGGAACCGTACGCACAACCACGGCTGGCAGTGGGCCAGTCGACAGCAGGGGGTCGGATGTTCTCGCCGAGCTACTACCGGCGATGTCAGTGCAAGGGGCCGCTCACCGACAGGTCGGGCAAGCCTGTCCTCAACGATGACGGAACCCCGAAAATCGGGTCCATTGGGACGACCTGCCCGAAGTTGAAGCAGAAGGGACACGGCACCTGGGCCTTCTACTTCGAGCTCGAACGCGGCGAGGGAGGCAAGCGTGAGCGCGTGCGCCGCGGCGGCTTCGCCACGAAGGACGAAGCCAAGAAGAAAGCGAACGAGCTGTACGACGCCGCCAGCGGTGGCACCGACGTTCTCTCCGACGAACTGTGCGGCGACTTCTTCCGCCGCTTCCTCACTGCCAAGAAGTCACTCGCTCGCACCACGCGCCATGGCTACGAAGAGCACATCAACAACTACCTCGATCCCCACCTGGGCCACATCAAGCGGCGAGACCTGCGCGTCCGCCACCTGGACCGCATGTACGACGCGATAGAGAAGGAGAACGCCGAGCGCGTTCTCCACCGACTCCGCATCGACGAACTCACCACAGCGCGCGACGAGGCTCACACAGCCTGGGTACGGGCCGCAGGAAAGACAGAGGAGCGCCGCCGCACACGTCGCGCCTGGATCGAAGCCAACCAGGCGCTGCGCGACGGTCGCAGGGGCCTGCGCAAGGTCACGTCCGCAGCGACAATGCACCGCATCAACGACACCCTCTCCTCCGCCCTGAGTTGGGGCATCAAGAGGGAGAGCGCGTTCGTCAAGAACTGGGCCCAGCTCGTGGAGCTGCCGGCCGTCGCACGGGCCAAGCCCCTGGTGTGGACGCCCGAGCGCGTCGAGCACTGGAAGCGGACCGGCGAGAAGCCAAGCCCCGTCATGGTCTGGACGCCCGAGCAGACCGGCGAATTCCTCGACTTCGTCAAGGACGACCGGCTCTATGCCCTGTGGCACGACTTCATCTTCCTCGGCCCCCGCCGCGGCGAGATGTGCGCCTTGCCGTGGCCAGAGGTCAGCCTCGACGCCCTCTGGCTACGGATCTCCGCGCAGATCGTCGAGGTCGCCTACCGCCTCTACGGCGAGGCACCCAAGGCCGACAGCGTGCGCACCCTCTGGCTGAGCCTCGAGACCGCCGAGGTCAATCGCCTGTGGCGAGAGCAGCAGCAGAAGGAGCGCGAGGAGTGGTCCGGCGTAGAAGCCTGGGTCGAATCCGATCGCGTCTTCACGCACGAGAACGGTGAGCCTCTTCACCCGGACTGGGTCAGCCGCCGCTTCAAGCGCCTGGTGGAACTGTCCGGCCTGCCCCCGGTCCGCCTCCACGACCTCCGGCACATCTCCGCCACGCTGTCGCTCCTCGCCAAGAACGACATCAAGGTCGTCCAGGAGCGGCTGGGGCACTCCTCCCGGCAGATCACCTCGGACACCTACACGAGCGTGCTGCCCGAGATGATGCGCGCCGAAGCCGAGTCCACCCTTTCCGTCGTCCCGCGCGACGTGTCGTACGAGACGCACCGCCCTCTGAGCCTCCCCGACAGCGCCTTCCAGGCCGACGTGGCCGTGATCTTCGCCCACGGCGCCCGTTCCACGGGCAACACCTGGGCCATCGGAGCGCAGACGCAGCCGGGCACCGACCTCCTGGGGGAGATCAGGACCACCGGCCGAGGCCAAGAGCACGCGGCGAACGCCGCCCTGAAGTGGATACGCGAGCACTGCGCCAGCAGCGGCATGGAGCTGCTTCGCGTGGAGAACTTCAACGACCGGTACCCGGAAGACCAACGGCCGTACTTCTCGCTCGTCCGCTTCACGATCGCCCGGTCCGAAGCGCCGGGCATCGACGGCTGGGAGCTGCCGCAAGGACTGCCGCGGCACCGGGAAGGGCACCCGCCGGGGTCGCAGCGCCCGCCCGAAGGCCGCGTGAACCCGCTCTGGACCCGAATCCGTCCCCGTGTCCACTGTGTGTCCACTGGATCTTGATCTAGACGGGTGAACGGGGGTCGCCGCGCTGGCGCGGTGGCCCCCGTTCTCACGTTTCCGCAGGTAGAAACGATCCTGCTTAACCACTTAGTGGTGGGGCGGGTGGGACTCGAACCCACGGCCGACGGATTATGAGTCCGCTGCTCTAACCGGCTGAGCTACCGCCCCGTAACGGCGCGCCGCGCACATCTGTGCGCGCCGTCTGCCGCAGCATAGCTGCTCATAAGATCTGCCGCCCGTGTGGGCTGCGGACCCTGGCATGGAGGACATCGATCACCGTACCCGCGGTTCCAAGATCCGTGATCTCATGAAAAAAGGCCCCGCGACCGGGGCCTTCATCATGAGCTCCCCCGACTGGACTCGAACCAGTAACCTGCCGGTTAACAGCCGGCTGCTCTGCCAATTGAGCTACAGGGGACTGCTCCGCTCGGACCCGCCGTGCCGGTGCTCCGGGGGCGGCTCCTCGCTGCGAGCAATACATTAGCGCATGCCAGCGGGTGCTCCGAAATCCGTATTCGCATCGGCACCCACCGGACGGGGAATGCGCCCCGTACGACTCGAGCGAAGGGTGGAAGCCATGCGGTACCGGCTCACGTTCATCTCCGGTCTGGCCGTCGGCTACGTGTTGGGAGCACGGGCCGGGCGGGAGCGGTACGAACAGCTGCGCAAGACCGCGCGGCAGGTCACACAGAACCCGGCGGTCCGAAATGCCGCCGAGTCCGCTGCGCAGAACAGCCGCGCAGCCGCCTCGAAGGCGGTCGACACGGTCTCCTCGAAGGTCGGCCACCGCATCCCGGACTCGGTGACCGACCGAGTCCGCTCTCTGCGCGAGCAGCGCACATCGGGGGAGGACGACTGGGGAACCAGCAATACGTGACGCGCGCAGTACGTGACGCCCGCGCCTCTCCGTACGTGACGCCCGCGCCTCTCCGTACGTGAGGGGCGCGGCACGTGGGCGGCGCAGCAGGTGAGGGGCTCAGCCACATCCTGTGGTGAGCTCCGGCACCGGCGTCGCCACACCCGGGGAACCACCGATTACGTGGCGCCACAGGCCCCCGGGTGACGGGCCGGCCGCCAAGGCCCGGGTGACCCCGACACCACCAGGAGCGCCACGACCGGGACTCACCCGGACCGGTCCTCGGCCGGGCGCGGCCCCCGCCGTGCCCGGCCGAGGACCGGTCGCGGAACTGCGGGGGCGACCAGGTAACCGTCGACAGCTGCAGTAGGGCATCATCTGGCGGCATGGGGATAGTCGCCGGCCTGGACAGTTCGTCCGAGTACACACGCATCGTCGTCTGCGACACCGACACCGGTGCCGTACTCAGGCAGGGGTACGCGCCGCACCCGGCCGATGGCGAGGGCGGCGTCGGCGGCTCCGTCGGCAAACGCACCGAGATCGATCCACAGGCCTGGCTGATGTCGCTCGGCGAGGCCGCGACCGGTGGAGTGCTGGAAGGCGTCCAGGCCATCGGGGTGTCCGCGCAGCAGCACGGGCTGCTCGCGCTCGACAACGAGGGCTCCCTCGTCCGCCCTGCTCTGCTCGGCAACGACAAGCGCGCCCAGGCCGCGGCCGCCGATCTGATCGATGCGCTGGGCGGGCGTACGGCGTGGGCGGAGGCCGTCGGAGCCGTACCGTCGGCCGCGCAGCCCGTGGCCAAGCTGCGCTGGCTCGCACAGTACGAGCCCGAGTCGGCCCAGCGCACCGCCGCCGTGCTCCAGCCGCACGACTGGCTGGTCTGGCAGCTGCTCGGGCGCCCCGCCCGGCAGACCACCGACCGGGGCGACGCGTCCGGCACCGGCTACTGGTCGGCGGCCACCGGCGTCTACCGCCCGGATCTCGTCGAGCTGGCGCTCGGACGGCAGGTGCCGCTGCCGGATGTGCTCGGTCCCGCCGAGCCCGCCGGGACCACACCCGAGGGGCTGCTGATCTCGGCCGGCACCGGCGAGACGATGGCGGCGTCCTTCGGTCTGGGGGTCGGCGTCGGCGACGTGGTGGTGTCGCTGGGCGCCTCCGGGTCGATCTTCGCGGTGCACCACGGGGCCCTGGCCGACTCCACCGGCACCATCACCTCCTTCGCCGACGCGACCGGCATGCACCTGCCGGTCGTGCACACGCTCAACGCCGTACGCGTGCTGCGCGGCACCGCCGAGCTGCTCGGTACGGACCTGGACGGGCTGTCCACGCTCGCGCTCAAGTCGACGCCCGGCTCCCACGGGCTGGTGATGCTCCCGTACCTGGAGGGCGAGCGGACCCCGCCCCTGCCGCACACGGCCGGGACGCTCGCCGGGCTGCGCCGGGAGAGCATGAAGCCGGAGCACCTCGCGCGGGCCGCGGTCGAGGGCATGCTGTGCGGGCTCGCGGACGCGCTGGACATCCTGCGCGGGCGCGGGGTCGCGGTGCAGCGGGTGTTCCTGCTGGGGGCGGCCGCCGAGCTGCCCGCCATCCAGGCCGCGGCGCCCGTGCTCTTCGCGGCGCAGGTGATCGTGCCGCAGGCCGCGGACTACGCGGCGCTGGGCGCGGCCCGGCAGGCGGCATGGTCGCTGGGGGTCGCACAGGGCACGCTGTCGCCACAGCAGCCGCCGCTGTGGCAGAGCCCTGCGGCCCAGGTGTTCGAACCGGGCGAGGAGCTGCCGGTCGGCCAGGCCGTACGGCAGCAGTACGCGTCGGTGCGTGAGCAGACCCATCCGGGAGCGTTCGGGGCGGTCTGACCGGGCGGCGGCTGGAGGGGCTCTGCGCTCCCGGAAGCGGGCACGTGCCCGGCTCTCGCCAGGCTCCGAGCCGGGCCGAGCCGAGCCAGGCAGAACTGAACCGGACGGGCCGAGCCGAGCCAGGCGGAACTGAATAGGCAGCCGAGCCGAGCCAGTCGGAACTGGACCGGACGGGCCGAGCCGGACCAGACCGGTCAAGCCGAACCGGACCGGACGCCGGACCGCACCGAACACTGGACTGGACAGGCCGGACCGCACGGGCAGGACCGCATGGGCCGGGGCCGAGCAGAGCCGACCGGACGGGCCTGGCCGACCCGATCCGGGCCCGGGGCTCAGGGAGGCTCCCGCCGGCAGGGCGCGGTAAGCCCGCCGAAGTCGGCTGGGGCGGGTCGAAGGCCTGGGAAGGCCATGGGCAGGGCGGGTTGGGCCCGGACGGAACAGAGAGCGGGCTCATCGTTGGAGCTCTGAGCCTGGCCTGGTGGTCCCGGAAAAGCAGTTGTGCGCGGGGCCCGACCGGGGGATTGTGTACGGGCTCTGCGCCGGGAGCCGGAGATGGGCCTCGCCCCATTCCCCGTGCCCTGAGCACTGTGCCCTGAGCCCGCGCCCGGGCCTCGAACAGAGCTTGCGAAAGAGCCAATTCCGGTTCCGCCGAGCGCGAAGGGCCTTTGCCACTGTTTGGGACGGCCACGCGCCTCGATGTCGGAGGATGGGACCGGCCCCCGATCTTGCCACCATCCGCCTTGCCGACGAGACCCGAGAGACCCGCGTGCTGATCCGACTTCTGCGCTCCCATCTCCCCCCGTACAGACGGCCCATCGCCTGGCTCGTGCTGCTGCAACTCGTACAGACGATCGCCACGCTCTACCTGCCCACCCTCAACGCCGACATCATCGACAACGGTGTCGTGAGGGGGGACACCGGTCACATCCTCGAGCTCGGCGGCGTGATGATCGTCGTCACCGTGCTCCAGGTGATCTGCGCCATCGCCGCCGTGTTCCTCGGTGCCCGCACCTCGATGGCCATCGGCCGGGACATCCGGGCAAGCGTCTTCGACCGGGTGCAGAGCTTCTCGGCCCGCGAGGTCGGCCAGTTCGGTGCGCCCTCGCTCATCACCCGGACGACCAATGACGTCCAGCAGGTCCAGATGCTGGTGCTGATGACCTTCACGCTGATGGTCTCCGCACCGATCATGTGCGTCGGCGGCATCATCATGGCGCTCGGCCAGGACGTACCGCTGTCCTCCCTGCTGCTCGCCGTCGTCCCCGTGCTCGGGATCCTGGTCGGGGTGATCGTGCGACTGCTGCGGCCGCTGTTCCGCACCATGCAGGAGCGGCTCGACACCGTGAACCGGGTGCTGCGCGAGCAGATCACGGGTATCCGCGTCATCCGCGCGTTCGTCAAGGACGACTACGAGCGGCGGCGCTTCGACCGTGCCAACACCGAACTGACGGACGTCTCGCTGCGGACCGGCCGGCTGATGGCACTGATGTTCCCCGTCGTGATGACGGTGGTGAACATCTCCAGCGTCGCCGTGCTGTGGTTCGGTGCCCACCGGATCGACGACGGCGGCATGCAGATCGGCGCGCTCACAGCCTTCATCTCGTATCTGATGCAGATCCTGATGTCCGTGATGATGGCCACCTTCATGTTCATGATGGTGCCGCGCGCCGAGGTCTGCGCCGAGCGCATCGAGGAGGTGCTGGATACCGAATCGAGTGTGGTGCCGCCTTCCGAGCCTGTACGGGAGCTGAGGCGGCACGGTCATCTGGAGCTGCGCGGCGCGGACTTCTGCTACCCGGGCGCCGAGGCCGCGGTGCTGCGCGGTGTCGACCTGGTCGCCCGGCCCGGTGAGACCACCGCGGTGATCGGGTCCACGGGCAGCGGCAAGAGCACCCTTCTCGGGCTGGTGCCACGGCTGTTCGACGCGACGGGCGGCGACGTACTGGTCGACGGGCAGGACGTACGGACACTGGACCCGGCGCTGCTGGCGGAGACCGTGGGACTCGTACCGCAGAAGCCGTATCTCTTCTCCGGGACCGTCGCCTCGAATCTGCGCTACGGAAAGCCGGACGCGACGGACGAGGAGCTGTGGCACGCGCTGGAGGTCGCGCAGGCCAAGGAATTCGTGGAACGTCTCGACGGCGGCCTCGAAGCGCCCATCGCGCAGGGCGGCAGCAACGTCTCGGGCGGTCAGCGGCAACGGCTCGCCATCGCCCGGGTGCTGGTCCGGCAGCCGGAGATCTATCTCTTCGACGACTCCTTCTCCGCGCTGGACTACGCCACGGACGCGGCGCTGCGCGCGGCGCTCACCCGGGAGACCGCCGAGGCGACCGTGGTGATCGTCGCGCAGCGGGTCAGCACGATCCGCGGCGCCCACCGAATCGTCGTGCTCGACGAGGGCCGGGTCGTGGGCACCGGCACGCACGACGCGTTGATGGCGGCCAACAGCACCTACCGGGAGATCGTTCTCTCCCAGCTCACCGAAGAGGAAGCTGCGTGAATAACCGAGCGGCAGCCGGACCACCCCACCGGACTCCCCCCACCCAGTCCCCGCTCCACCGGCTCACCGAAGAGGAGGCAACGTGAGTACCCAGGCGTCCCCGCCGCGCCGCGGACCGGCCCCCGCGGTGGGCCCCGCCCGGCTCATGGGGGGTCAGCCGACCGAGCGCTCGATGGACTTCAAGGGCTCGGGGAAGAGGCTGCTGCGGCAGCTGCGGCCAGAACGGGTGCTGATGTACGGGGTGCTGGCGATGGGCATCACGAGCGTGTCCCTGTCCGTGCTCGGCCCGAAGATCCTCGGCCATGCCACCGACCTGATCTTCGCGGGGGTGATCGGCCGCCAACTGCCGGACGGCACCAGCAAGGCCGAGGCCGTACAGAACCTCCGCCGCCAGGACAACCACGACCTCGCCGACATGCTCTCCGCGATGGACTTCACCCCCGGGCACGGCATCGACTTCGGCGCGGTCGGCTCGGTGCTGCTGACGGTCCTGGCGATCTACGTGGCGGCCGGGCTGTTCGGCATCGTGCAGGGCCGGCTGGCCACCCGGGCCATCAACCGCACCGTCTTCCGGATGCGGGAGGACATCGAGGCCAAGCTGTCCCGGCTGCCGCTGTCGTACTTCGACCAGCAGCCGCGCGGCGAGGTGCTCAGCCGGGCGACCAACGACATCGACAACATAGGCCAGACCCTCCAGCAGACCATGGGCCAGATCGTGAACTCTCTGCTCATGATCGTGGGCGTGCTGGCGATGATGTTCTGGATCTCGCCGCTGCTGGCGCTGGTGGCGCTGATCACCGTGCCGGTGTCGGTGGTTGTCGCGACGGCCGTCGGCAAGCGGGCGCAGCCGCAGTTCGTGGCGCAGTGGAAGACCACCGGCAAGTTGAACGCGCACATCGAGGAGATGTACACCGGGCATGCCCTGGTGAAGGTCTTCGGCCGCCAGGAGGAGTCGGCCGCGGCGTTCCGCGAGCAGAACGAGGCGCTGTACAGGTCCGGCTTCCGGGCGCAGTTCATCAGCGGGATCATTCAGCCCGCGATGATGTTCATCGGCAACCTCAACTACGTGCTGGTGGCAGTCATCGGCGGTCTGCGGGTCGCGACCGGAGCGCTGTCGATCGGTGACGTCCAGGCCTTCATCCAGTACTCCCGGCAGTTCAGCCAGCCGCTGACGCAGGTGGCGAGCATGGCCAATCTGGTGCAGTCCGGAGTGGCGTCGGCCGAGCGGGTCTTCGAGCTGCTGGACGCCCAGGAACAGGCCCCGGACCCCGAGACCCCGGCGCGCCCGGTGGCACCGAGCGGCAAGGTGGCGCTGAACGGGGAGGTGGCACTGAGCGGCAAGGTGGCGTTGGAGCGGGTCTCCTTCCGCTACGAGCCGGACAAGCCGCTCATCGAGGATCTGTCGCTGGCCGTGGAGCCGGGCCAGACGGTCGCCATCGTCGGGCCGACCGGCGCGGGCAAGACCACCCTGGTCAATCTGCTGATGCGGTTCTACGAGGTGAGCGGCGGCCGGATCGCCCTCGACGGGGTGGATGTCGCGGAGATGTCGCGGGAGGAACTGCGCGCCGGGATCGGCATGGTGCTCCAGGACACCTGGCTGTTCGGCGGCACGATCGCGGAGAACATCGCGTACGGGGCCGAGGGTGCTTCGCGCGAGCAGGTCGAGGAGGCGGCTCGGGCGGCGCACGCGGACCGCTTCATCCGTACGCTGCCGGACGGCTACGACACGGTGATCGACGACGAGGGCACAGGGGTGAGTGCGGGCGAGAAACAGCTGATCACCATCGCTCGGGCGTTCCTGTGCGACCCGGTGATCCTGGTGCTCGACGAGGCGACCAGCTCCGTGGACACCCGTACCGAGGTGCTGATCCAGCGGGCGATGGCGACGCTCAGCCACGGCCGGACCAGCTTCGTCATCGCGCACCGGCTGTCCACGATCCGCGACGCCGACGTCATCCTGGTGATGGAGAACGGCTCGATCGTGGAACAGGGCACACACGAGGCACTGTTGGCGTCCGAGGGGGCGTACGCGCGCCTGTACTCGGCGCAGTTCGCACAGGCGGTGGTGGAGGTGGACTGAGCAAGCCTCGCTCGCTGGGCGGAGCCTTGCCTCGATCGCCGGGTGGACCGGTCCTTGCCTTCCGTCGCCGGTGGGCCTGACTCTTCGGGCCCACCCGGCGGCTGAGGTCGAGGAAGCTAGTCCAGATAGCCGCGCAGCTGGTCGGCGAAGGCGTGGTCGCGGAGTTTGTTGAGGGTCTTGGACTCGATCTGGCGGATGCGTTCGCGTGTCACACCGAAGATCCGGCCGATCTCCTCCAGAGTGCGCGGCCTGCCGTCGGCCAGCCCGTAGCGCAGCTGTACGACCTTGCGCTCCCGCTCGCCGAGTGTCGAGAGCACCGCTTCCAAGTGCTCGCGCAGCAGCAGGAACGCGGCGGATTCGACGGGTGAGGCGGCGTCGCCGTCCTCTATGAGGTCGCCGAGGGCGACATCGTCCTCCTCGCCGACCGGCGCGTGCAGTGACACCGGCTCCTGGGCGAGTCGCAGCACTTCGCGGACCCGCTCCTGCGGGAGGTCGAGGTGGGCGGCGACTTCTTCGGCGGTGGGCTCATAGCCACGCTCCTGGAGCATCCGGCGCTGGACCCGGACAACCCGGTTGATCAGCTCGACGACATGGACCGGGACCCGGATCGTACGGGCCTGGTCGGCCAGGGCCCGGGACATGGCCTGGCGGATCCACCAGGTCGCGTACGTGGAGAACTTGTAGCCGCGGGCGTAGTCGAACTTCTCGACGGCCCGGATCAGGCCGAGATTGCCCTCCTGGACGAGGTCGAGCATGGTCAGGCCGCGGCCGACGTAGCGTTTGGCGACGGACACGACGAGCCGGAGGTTGGCCTCGATGAGGCGGCGCTTGGCCATCCGTCCGAGGACGACCAACTTGTCGAGATCGACAGCGAGTTGGGAAGCGAGGTCGGGCGTAGTGCTCAGCTTCTCCTCGGCGAAGAGCCCGGCCTCGACACGGCAGGCGAGCTCGACCTCCTCGGCGGCGGACAGCAGCGGGATCCGGCCGATCTCGCGGAGGTACTGGCGGAACAGGTCGGAGGAGGGCCCGCTGGTATCGGCCCGCGTGGGCGGCGCCTGGGGCGTGATCTCCTCGACGACCATTTCACCGGCGGGCGATTCCGGTGCTTCGGGCGCGGCGGTCTCCGCCCGGTCGGGATCCGGATGGGGCGATCCGGACTCTTGTGTACCGGAGGGCTGTGTACCGGGCTGCAGCGTTCCGGGCGGTGGTGCGTCAGGCACAGGTGTCCCGGACCTCGACGGCGCCGACTTCGGCGTTCCGGATCCCGGCGGCTCAGGCTGCGAGGCGGGGTTGGGCTTCGAGGCGGGCTTGGACCCAGGTGACGCCGACTCAGGTGACGAGGGGTCGGTTACTTCGGTCTCGAATGGCTCGGGGTCGGCCGGCTCCGGCTGCGGCAGCTCCGCCTCCGGATGGTGCGGGGCGAGGGACTGCGGCGGCACCTTGGTGACGGCGCCGGTGAGGGTCCGGGTCTGCACGGGGGCGACCTCCAGGGTGATCGCTGCCGGATCGGGGGCGTGCGGCGGCGGAACGTCCGCGGCCGCGCCGCAGTCCGTCCCGTACGTCGGATACGGATCCGCAGGGGATTCCGGCCCCAACCGACCAGACCCGCCGCGCTCCGAGGACTCAGGCACCGCCCACCAGTGTGGAGTACGACACACGCCTGCCACGAGGGGCGTGCGAGCACTTTTTGAGACCGGTCCGTGACCGCTCGGCTACCGCGGGGTGTAGTGGCGTTGGCTCCCGGGCCCGGCTGAGCCGCTACAGCGCGTCGGCGCCGCGCTCTCGAAGGGACTGGCCGTACTGCTGAAGGATCCACAGCTCGTTCTGCACAGCGGCCAGATGTTCGGGGTCCGCGTGCGCGCCCAGACGTTGGAGGGAACCGCGGATATCGGTGATGCGCTGATTCACGGCGGCGAGGCGGACGGCCACCAACTGCTCGCCCGCGTATACCTGATCAGCTTCGCGGCGAGTGTGCAGCGGCTCGACGGCGAGCTCGGTGACCATGGCGCGTACGGAGTCGTCGGGCGAGGCCTCGCGGACCCGGGCCAGATACTCGCTGTCCGCCGCGGCCGCTCCCCCAGCTGCCTCGATGGTCTGCCGTACGGCGGTGTACGGCGGGGCGGTGAACTCGTCCGCGCCATAGGCGTCGAAAGCCGGGGAGACCAACTCGGGGCGTTGCAGGGCGAGTTTCAGCAGCTCGCGCTCGACACGGTGGGCAGGGCTGCGGAGGTTGAGCGCGGGGCCGCGCGGCATGGGCGGTGCGGGCCGCTGCGCGGCGGGAGCGGCGTCGCGGTGGTTCGTACGGCCGCCCTGCTCCGGGCGCCGGCCGCGCTCGCCGGCAAAGCGAGAGAGCTGGCCGACCCGGCGGACCACGAACTGGTTGTCGGTGACATAGCCGAGCAGCCCGGACAGCATCACGGCGTACTTGTGCCGGATGGACGGGTCCTTGATGTGCGCGACGATCGGCGCGGCTTCCTCCAGGGCCGCCGCCTGGCCCTCGGGCGAATCGCAGTCGTGCCGGTCGACCAGGGATCGGATGGCGAACTCGAAGAGCGGTGTGCTGCCCTCGACGAGCTGTTGTACGGCCTCGTCGCCCTGGGCCAGGCGGAGTTCGCAGGGGTCCATGCCGCCGGGGCTGACGGCGATGGACGTACGCGCAGCGAACTTCTGGTCGTCCTCGAAGGCGCGGAGAGCCGCTCGCTGCCCGGCCGCATCCCCGTCGAAGGTGAAGATCACTCTTGCCCGGGAGTTGTCCATCAGCAGGCGTCGCAGGATCTTCACATGGTCACCGCCGAAGGAGGTGCCGCAGGTGGCGACGGCGGTGGTGACTCCGGCCAGGTGACAGGCCATCACATCCGTATAGCCCTCGACGACGACGGCGCGGCTGCCCTTGGCGATGTCCTTCTTCGCGAGGTCGATGCCGTAGAGGACGTGCGACTTCTTGTAGAGCGGGGTCTCGGGGGTGTTGAGGTACTTGGGGCCGTTGTCGTCGTCGCGGAGCTTGCGGGCGCCGAAGCCGATGACCTCGCCGGTGATGTCGCGGATGGGCCACATCAGCCGGCCGCGGAAGCGGTCGATGGGGCCGCGGCGGCCGTCCTGCGCGAGTCCGGAGAGGGTCAGCTCCTTGTCGCTGAACCCCCGGCCGCGCAGGAAGCGGACGAGGTGGTCCCATCCGGCCGGGGAGTAGCCGACGCCGAAGTGCTGGGCGGCGGCCTGGTCGAAGCCGCGGCTCGCGAGGAACTTCCGGCCGGTCTCCGCCTCGGCGCTGTCCAACTGCTCGACATAGAACTGCGCGGCGACCTTGTGCGCCTCGACGAGCCGGATGCGCTCGCCCTGCTGGCGGCCCGGGTTGTAGCCGCCCTCCTCGTAACGGAGGGTGATGCCCGCCTGGGAGGCCAGCCGCTCGACCGATTCGGAGAAGGAGAGGTGGTCGACCTTCATCACGAAGTCGAGGGTGTCGCCGCCCTCCTGGCAACCGAAACAGTAGAAAAGCCCCTTACTGGGACTCACCTGAAAAGACGGCGACTTCTCATCATGAAAGGGGCACAGACCTTTCAGGTTGCCGCCCCCGGCGTTGCGCAGCTGGAGGTACTCGGACACGACGGCGTCGATCGGGACCGCGTCCCGGACCGCCTTCACGTCGTCATCGTTGATCCTGCCTGCCACGCGTGAATTCTACGGCGGAGGTGCTACACCGGTTCACGCCGCCGTTGGTTTCGGCGAAGCGGCAGGCGCGCGGCAGTGGCGCCCGGCGGGAACGAGCGGGCCGAGCACAGGTCCGGTGAGGGGAGCCGGGCCCCGCCCCAGCGCTCACCAGGTGAGCGGTGACCGGCTGAGCAGGCACCCGGTTGATCACACACCTGGGTGAGCAGGCGCCGACCGGCCGCACCTGGCTGAGCAGGGCACGGATGCCCGCACCTGGCTGAGCAGGCACCGGGCGGCCGGCCACAGGTTCCGCGCCGCCGCCGGATTCAGGATCACAGCATGCACACAGCACGCGCGCCCGGTGTGGTCCAGCACGCTGAGCGAGCAGACTCCGCTTGCCCGCTTGCCCGCTTGCCCGCTTGCTCCCCGCTTGCCTGCGCGCCGCGCGCCGTCCGCGTCCGCCGCTACGTGAGCAGGGACGCCAGAGGCACCCCGGGTTCGGCGAGGGCATCCAGGTCCAGTTGCTCTCCCGAGCGGATCAGCTGCTGGATCGGCTCGGTGACATCCCACACGTTGACGTTCATCCCCGCGAGCACCCGACCCTGGTGGAGCCAGAACGCGATGAACTCCCGCTTGCCGACATCGCCCCGCAGCAGCACCTGGTCGTACGAGCCCGGGGGCGCGTAGCCGGAGTACTCGAGCCCCACGTCGTACTGGTCGGAGAAGAAGTACGGCACACGGTCGTACGCCACCTGCCGGCCGAGCATGGCGCGGGCTGCGGCCGGTCCGCTGTTCAGGGCGTTGGCCCAGTGCTCGACACGGAGCCGGGTCCCGATGAGCGGGTGCTCGGCGGCGGCCACGTCCCCGGCGGCGTAGATCTCGGGGTCGGAGGTGCGCAGCGAGGCGTCGACGGCGACGCCGCCGCCGTCCGCCCGGTCGACCAGGGCCAGGCCGGACATCTCGGCGAGCCCGGTCCGCGGGGCGGCACCGATCGCGGCGAGGACGGCGTGCGCCGGATGCTCCTCGCCGTCGTCGGTACGGGCGGCGAGCACCACGCCGTCCTGGCCGGTGATCTCGGTGAGCCGGGTGCCGAAGTGGAAGCGGACCCCGTGTTCGCTGTGCAGGTCGGTGAAGAGTGACCCCAGCTCGGGGCCGACCACGGTGTGCAGCGGCGTGGTCGCGGCTTCCACGACGGTGACCTCGGCACCGTAGCCGCGGGCCGCCGCGGCGACTTCGAGGCCGATCCAGCCGGCGCCGGCGATGACGAGGTGGCCGTTGTCCCGGCCGAGGGCGGCGAGGACTCCGCGCAGCCGTTCGGCGTGGGCGAGGCGGCGCAGATGGTGGACGCCGGCGAGATCGGTCCCGGGGATGTCGAGGCGGCGGGGCTCGGCCCCGGTGGCGAGCAGCAGTTTGTCGTAGTGGATACGGGTGCCGTCGCCGAGGGTGACCGCTTTGGCGGCGCGGTCGAGCTGGACCGCGGGCTGGCCGAGGTGGAGCTCGATCTCCGCCTGGGCGTACCAGGCGGGCTCGTGGACGAAGACGCTGTCGCGCTCGGCGGCGCCGGTCAGATAGCTCTTGGACAGCGGTGGGCGCTCATAGGGGTGGTCGCGCTCGTCACAGACCAGGATGACCCGTCCGGTGAAGCCCTCCGAGCGCAGGGTTTCGGCGGCCTTTGCCCCTGCCAGCCCTCCTCCTACGATGACGAAGGTCTGATGTGCGTCGACCACTTGGTGCCTCCTCGCTGCCGGGCTTCAAGCCTGAATCCATGGTCCCCCCGCTCTGCTCACCTCAAGCGAGCCTCCCGCACGGAGCGTGGTGCGGGAAGAGGGACTCCGCCGCACGGGTCACCTGCTCCTGCCGCTGTCGGCCGCCTCGGCCGCGCGGGGTGAGCCTCGCGTGCAGGCCACGGGCAGCCGATCCATCGGTCACCACGCCTCCGCCACATCCCCGCGGCACCCGTCACCACTCCCTCCGTCGTCATCCGTCGTTATCCGCCTCAGCCGTCGTCATCCGTCGTCATCCGCCTCAGCCGTCGTCATCCGTCGTCATCCGCCTCAGCCGTCGTCAGCCTCAGCCGTTGTCAGCCGACCAGCCTGCGTCAGCCGCGCGAGGTGAGTCTTGCGTGCAGGCCACGGGCCGACCCGTCGGTCAGCGCGGCGATCTGGTCGACGACCACCCGCTGCCGAGCCCCGTCGTCCTCCGCCGCCTTGTGCAGGGCCCGGAATTGCGGGTCCAGACCGTCCGGCGCTCGGGCGCTGAGCACCTCGGCCAGTTCGCTGAGGACGACGCGCTGGTTCGCGCGGACCAGCTCCTGTTCCGCCCGCTGCATCACATAGAGGTCGGCGACCGCCTTGAGCACCGCGCATTCGAGGCGTGTGGCGCGCGGTACGACCAGCTCCGCGGCGTACCGGGTGAGCCGGCCGGTACCGTACGCCTCACGGGTGGCGCCCTCCGCCGCGAGGCAGAACCGGCCGATGAGCTGGCTGGTGGTGTCCTTCAAGCGGGACTGGGCGACGGCCGATCCGTCGTAGCCGTGCGGCCACCAGTCCTGATTGATGAGGCGGTCGAGTGCTTCGGCGAGCTCGTCGGGCTCGGTGCCTGGCGGGGCGTAGCGGTCCACAGCGCAGGCGAAGACTTCGTGGCGGTCGGGCGCGGCGAGCAGCATGCCGGGGACGAGATGCCCGGCATGCAGACCGTCCTCGATGTCGTGAACCGAGTACGCCACATCGTCGGACCAGTCCATCACCTGGGCCTCGAAGCACTGCCGGTGATCCGGTGCGCCCTCCCGGATCCATCGGAAGAGCGGCAGGTCGTCCTCGTAGACGCCGAACTTCCTGGAGCCGCGGTTGGTGGGGTGGCCGCCGCGCGGCCAGGGGTACTTGGTGGCGGCATCCAGAGTCGCACGGGTGAGGTTGAGGCCCACGCTGACAAGCTCTCCCGAGGCGTCGTGGACGAACCGCTTGGGCTCCAGACGGGCGAGGAGGCGGAGCGACTGCGCGTTGCCCTCGAACCCGCCGCAGTCCTTCGCGAAGTCGTCGAGGACCTGCTCGCCGTTGTGCCCGAAGGGCGGGTGGCCGAGGTCGTGAGCCAGACAGGCTGCCTCGACGAGGTCGGGGTCGCAGCCGAGCGCGGCGCCCAGTTCACGGCCGACCTGCGCGCATTCGAGAGAGTGCGTCAACCGGGTGCGCGGGCTGGCGTCCCACGCCAGGGATGTCGTGCCGTCGGCGAGCTCTTCGGGCGCGGTCCCCGGGGTGACGACCTGGGTCTTGCCCGCGAGCCGGCGCAGCGCGGCGGAGTGCAGTACGCGGGCCCGGTCGCGCTGGAAGGAGGTACGGCCGGGACGCTTGTCGGGCTCGGCGGCCCAGCGTTCGGTGTCGGCCTCGCCGTAGGGGCCGTACTGCTCCTGTGCCATGTGCTGCGCGGCGAATGTGCCCGCCCGGTCATTACCTGCCATAGATGGACAGTAACGGGCGCGGCCGACAGCCGGGTCGGCGCGTCGGGCCGTCGCGGAATGACGGCCTCAAATGGGGAGCGTGGAAACCAGTGACGGGCTGCCGTTCTAGGCCGCGGCGGCCGCGGCAGTGGCTGCCGTGACAGAGGCTGCCGCGGCCCTGCCCGCCGTGACAGTGGCCTCGGCGTCCTGCGCCTCCTTGTACCGGTGCAGCAGGAGGCGGGCCAGTGCCGGGTGCGCGCCGATCGGGGCAGCCGCGACACCGGGTGCTTCGGCGGCGCACTGGGCGGCGAAGCGGCCGGGCGCCGCGAAGTACGAGGCGACGGCGACCCGGTGGCAGCCACGCGCGCGGAGCTCGCTCACCGCGTCGGCGACGGTGGGTGCGGCCGCCGATGCGTAGGCGGGAAGGACCGGCACTCCGCCGAGCCGTGCGCTGAGCAGTGCGGCCATACGTTCGGTGTCGGCGGCCGAGTCCGGATCGCGTGACCCCGCAGCCGCGAGCACAACGCCGCTGCTCCCGCTCGGCCCCTCGTCGGACGCACGCCATCCCGCTTCGACGAGCCGGGCGTGCAGCGCCTCGGCGAGCAGCGGGTGCGGGCCGAGAGGTGCGGCGATACGGGCCCGCAGATGGGGTGCCTCGGCGAGGGCTTGCGGAATGTCCTGCTTGACGTGGAATCCGCGTCCGAACAGCAGCGGTACGAGCACGGCCTCGCCGCGCAGCCCGGCGAGGGTGTCCGGCAGCAGCGGCGCGTTGAGCTCGATGTGCCCGAGCCGGACCGGCAGGTCGGGGCGCAGCGCACGAACGCGTTCCAGCAGCGCGCTCACCGTGGCCAGAGCCCTCGGGTCACGGCTGCCGTGGGCGACGGCGACGAGCGTCGGTGGGTGGTGTCCGTCACGGCCGGAGGCGGGAGCGGAGGCAGGGCCTGAGGCGGAGACAAGGGTGTGGGCAGGGCCGGGGCCAGGGCCACGGCCGGGGCCAGGAGCAGGCGCGAGGCCGTCGCTGGGGACCTGCTGACGGCGCAGGCTGCGGGCTCCGTCGAGCGGGAGCCGGGTGCCGAGCTGCGCGGTGATCAGGTTCATCAGCTGCGCCGTGCTGTCGAGGTGAGCAGAGCCGGAAGGAGTGTTCGACGCCGTCATGCAAGGATTCTGGCCACCAGCAGTTGCCACGCCATTGCGGCTGGATGACAACTGGTTTCCAGGCCCTCACCGGTCGGAGCCGTCGACGGGGATGTCCCCGTCCCAGGCCCGTACGGACCCGGGCCCGCCCCAGGACATCTGTTCTCCGGACCTGACTGGACGGATGCGGGAAGGCCGACCGGTATGCCGGTCGTCCGCCGCCGGCAGAACCCTTTCGGTCTCCCCAACGTCATCCCTCTGGGAGAGAACGATCAGACGTTCCGCGATCGGACGTTCAGGGGGAGGACCCATGCGAAGGCCACGGCTGCCGCAGATTCGTGGACCGCGCGGCGGACTGCGCGTACCGAGACCGCGGCTGCCACGGACCCGGCGCGCCAAGCGGCGCACCGTGCAGGGCGCGGTGCTCGGGTGCGTACTGGCGCTGATGCCGGCCACCTGGATGCAGGCGACGGCTTCGCCACGCGTACGGGACCTGGCGGATGTGCCGTCCGCCCCGGTCGCCGTCGTCTTCGGGGCGGGGCTGTGGCGCGGCAACCCGACGCCGTATCTCGCGCACCGGCTGGACGCGGCGGCGGAACTGTACCGGGCGGGGAGAATCCGGGTCGTCCTGGTGACGGGTGACAATAGCCGCACCGACTACGACGAGCCGAACGCGATGCGGTCATATCTCGCCGCCCGCGGAGTGCCCCGCAGCCGCATCGTCAGCGACTTCGCCGGGTTCGACACCTGGGACTCCTGCGCACGGGCCAAGCGGATCTTCGGGGTGGACCGGGCGGTGCTGATCAGCCAGGGGTTCCACATCCGGCGCGCCCTGGCGCTGTGCGAGGCCGCCGGGATCGACGCATACGGCGTGGGTGTTCCCGAACCCCGGGACGCCACCTGGTACTACGGCGGCCTGCGGGAAATCGCGGCGGCGGGCAAGGCCGCTCTGGACGCGGCGGTACACCCGGACCCGCACTTCCTCGGCCCACCGGAACCCGCCCTCACCCCAGCACCGGCACACTGACACCGCCCCGGACACAGCCCCACCCCCCGACCCGCACTCCCGCGGCCCACCGGAACCCGCCCTCACCCCAGCACCGGCACACTGACACCGCCCTGCACGCGGCCCGGTCCCCCGACCGGCGCGCTCCCGCGGTCTCCGCCGCCCGCCAGCGCCCCAGCACTCACCGACCGACCACAAACCAAATACCGCGGCGAGATCGGTCAGCCACCTCACGGGCGGTCGGCGGGCCCGCTGAGGTCGCCGTGCGGAAGGTGTAACCCGGCGGGGCGCGGGGCGTAACACCCGCGACGCATCCTGAGGACATGCGCACCGATATCGCCTCACCCGTCGACACCCATTGCCCCTACTGCGCGCTGCAGTGCGGCATGGGTCTGCGGCCCGGGGCGGACGGGGTCGAGGTCGTGGAGCGCGCCTCCTTCCCCGTCAATCAGGGGGCGCTGTGCGGCAAGGGCCGGACTGCCCCCGCCGTGCTCTCCTCCCGGGTGCGCCTGACCGAGCCGCTGGTCCGACGCCCTGGCTCCGGCCGGCTCGAACCGGCCACCTGGGAGGAGGCCCTGGACCGGATCGCCGACGGCATGGCCGGTACGCGCGCGCAGCACGGCCCCGACGCGGTCGGAGTCTTCGGCGGCGGCGGACTGACCAACGAGAAGGCGTACGCGCTGGGCAAGTTCGCCCGGGTCGTACTGGCCACCTCACAGATCGACTACAACGGCCGTTTCTGCATGTCCTCGGCCGCCGCCGCCCACCAGCGTGCCTTCGGCCTGGACCGCGGCCTGCCCTTCCCGCTGGAGGACATTCCGCGCACCGGCTGCCTGATACTCGTCGGCTCCAACCTCGCCGAGACAATGCCGCCCGCCCTGCGCTATCTCACCGAGTTGAAGGAGAACGGCGGCAAACTCATCGTCATCGATCCGCGCCGCACCCGCACCGCCGAGCAGGCCGATCTGCATCTCGCGCCGCGGCCCGGCACGGACCTCGCGCTCGCCCTGGGCATGCTGCACCTGGTGGTCGCCGAGGGCAGGGTGGACGAGGAGTTCGTGGCGTCCCGTACGAGTGGCTGGGCAGAGGCCCGGGCCGCGGCCATGGCTCACTGGCCCGAACTCGTCGAGCGCATCACCGGCGTACCCCTCCCCCAGCTCCGCGAGGCCACAGACCTGTTCTGCGATGCGCCGACGTCGATGGTGCTCACCGCCCGCGGCCCCGAGCAGCAGTCCAAGGGCACGGACACCGTCGGCGCCTGGATCAATCTGTGCCTGGCGACCGGCCGGGCCGGGCGCCCGCTGTCCGGTTACGGCTGCCTCACCGGCCAGGGCAACGGGCAGGGCGGCCGCGAGCACGGCCAGAAAGCCGACCAGTTGCCCGGCTACCGCAAACTCACCGACCCCGCGGCCCGCGCCCATGTGGCCGGTGTGTGGGGCGTGGACCCCGAGGACCTGCCGGGGCCCGGCCGCAGCGCTTACGAACTCCTCGACGCGCTGGGCACGGATGTGAAGTCGCTGCTGCTGATGGGGTCCAACCCGGTCGTGTCCGCCCCGCACGCGGCCCACATCGAGGAACGGCTGCGCTCCCTGGACTTCCTCGCGGTGGCCGACGTGGTGCTGTCGGAGACGGCCGCACTCGCAGACGTCGTGGTGCCGGTCACCCAGTGGGCCGAGGAGACCGGCACCACGACCAACCTGGAAGGGCGGGTCATCCTGCGCCGCAAGGCGCTGAGCGCTCCGCCGGGGGTGCGTACCGACCTGGAGGTGCTGAGTGGCCTCGCGGCCCGCCTCGGGTGGGAGAAGGGCTTTCCCACCGACCCGGAGGAGGTCTTCGACGAGCTGCGCCGCGCATCGGCGGGCGGGCCCGCGGACTACTCCGGTATCAGCTACCGCCGCATCGCCGAGGAGGACGGCGTTTTCTGGCCCTGTCCGGAGGGCGCGCGCCCCGGGGACGCCGATGAGACGCCGCCGGGTTCGCTGCCGGAAGACCGGCAGGACGGCCGGCTGGACGACGGACAAGGTGATCGGCCGGATGACCGAGTGGACGACCGGCAGGGCGACCGACCAGCTGACCAGCTGGACGACCGGCAGAACAAACGACTGGACGAGGAGCAGGGCGACCGGCCGGATGACCGGCTGAGCGACTGGCCGGACGACCCCGCCAACGACTACGAGGCCGAGCCCCCTGCCCCCGTCCGGGCAGGAGGACACCCCGGCACGCCCCGGCTCTTCCTCGACCGGTTCGCGACGGACGACGGCCGCGCTCGTTTCGTACCGGTCTCGCACCGGCCCGCCGCAGAGGAGCCGGATGCCGACTACCCGGTGCTGCTGACGACGGGCCGAGTCGTAGCCCAGTACCAGTCAGGGGCGCAGACACGGCGCGTGGACGAACTGAACGCTGCCGCTCCCGGCCCCTTCGTACAGCTGCATCCGCTGCTCGCCGACCGTGTGGGGGTGGCCGAGGGCGACCCCGTCACCGTGGTCTCGCGCCGCGGCCGGGCTGTGGCGCCTGCGCAGATCACCCGCACGATCCGCCCCGACACGGTCTTCATGCCCTTCCACTGGCCGGGCGAGGGCCGCGCCAACACGCTCACCAACCCGGCACTCGATCCGACCTCCCGGATGCCCGAGTTCAAGGTCTGTGCTGTCCGGCTGGAAGCGGCGGCGCCGTAGCGGAGGCGGGGCGGCAACCTGGCCCCAGCGAGGGCCGCAGTGACGGCCGCACGGTTGCTTCCTGACCTACGTCTCGCCCGCGCGGTCCAGGGTGGAAGCGGCCACCCCAGCCGCAGCAAGAGCGCTTGGCGAGCGCCGCAGCGAACACTGCACGGTTGCTCCCTGAACCACGGCTCCCCCGGCGGTCCCGGTGGAAGCGACGCCACCCGCTCAGGCCGAGGTCCGGTCAGCAGCGGATCCGGACGGCCAGTCACCGCCGGGAACGGCCGTGCCGGAGGCCCGCAGCCGCCGCGCCACCTGCTCCGCCGCGAGATAGACCCAGGCCCGAGCGGTCCGTCCGCCGGCGAGCAACACCTCGCGGGTGACGCGCTCGTAGAGGTTGTCGGGGTCGCCCGGGGCGTGCTCCTCCAGCTCGTCGAGGGAGGCGAGCAGGATGTCGTAATGCGCGGACGCAAGGGTGATCAGCTCGCCGTGGATCACGCCGTCCGCGTCGGCGACGGCGTACGGATAGCCCGGCCCCTCGTACAGCACCGCGCCGCGCATCCTGCCCGGCTCCTCACCTGCGATACGGCCGCCCAGGAAGCGGTCGTGGTAGGCCTGACCGGGGCGCAGCGTTCCGTAGACGAAGACGGGCAGCCGCCCGTGCTCGGCTGTCATCCAGGGACCTCATTCCTTGAAAGTCTTGAAGGTGATGCCTTGGTGCGGTTCCTCGGCGGGTCCTGGGCAGCGGTGCCGGGCCGCGGGTCTTGGGAAGCGATGCCTTGCGGTCCGCTGGTGGCGGTCCGTTGGTTGGCGGTTTCTTGGTTGGCGGTTTCTTGGTTGGCGGTTTCTTGGTTGGCGGTTTCTTGGTAGCGGGGTTCCTTAAGTAGCGGTTCCTTGGTAGCGGTTTCTCTGCGGCCTTGTCAGCAGCGGCTTCTTGATGTTGGTTCCCGATGGGCGCGAAGCCCGTCCGTGCTGTTCGGGGGCGATGGTCACGACACCTGGTGCCGCTCCCGCTCGCCGTGCGGAAAGGCGGGCGCAGCATCGCCGCCGTAAAATTCCAGGCATGGGAGAGCGGCCGGTCGCACCCACACCACCCGAACTCGTTCTCGAAGCCGAAGGCGAATCGCAGGTGATGAGCCCGAGCCGGTCCTACCACGTGGGGCGCGATCCCTCGTGCGACGTCGTGCTCGACGACGCCAGGGTCTCGTGGCACCACGCGGTACTGCGGCCCGCCGCCGGCCACTGGATGCTCGAGGACGAGAACAGCACCAACGGTACGTACGCCGACGGGCGACGCGTGCGGCAGTCCGGGGTCGGCCCCGGCAGCATCATCCGCTTCGGCAACCCCGCGAACGGGCCGCGCGCGGTGCTCAGCGGCCCACCGCAGCCGGTCGGCCCACATCAGCAACTCGGCCCACCACAGCAACTCGGCCCACCACAGCAAGTCGCCCCACCGCAGGAGGTCGGCCCACCTCAGCCCGCCGGTCACCCGCCCTCTCCCGCGCACCCGCTCCCCGCCGGTCAACCGCCCCCTCCCGGTCGCCCCGCGCCGGCCGTTGACGGGCGGCCGTCCGCCGTCTCCGCACCCGCCGCCACCAACACCTTCCGCCGACCGACATCCATACGCCCGCTGCCCGCCCGTACGGTGCGGATCGGCCGCGCGGCCGACAACGACCTGGTCATCGACGACCTCGTGGTCTCGCGCCGGCACGCGGAGCTGCGCACGGTTCCCGGAGCGGCGGGCCCCGACGGCGGCTACGAGATCGTGGATCTGGGCAGCCACAACGGTACGTACCTCAACGGCCAGCCGGTCGCCCGCGCCCCCGTACGCCCCGGCGACATCATCGGCATCGGCCACTCCGCCTTCTGCCTCGTCGGGGACCAGCTCCAGGAGTTCGTCGACACCGGTGAGGTCTCGCTCGACGTCCAGGACCTGGCCGTACAGGTGGACAAGGGCCGTAGGACGCTGCTGGACCAGGTGTCCTTCCCGGTCAGCGAGAAGTGCCTGCTCGCCGTCGTCGGCCCGAGCGGCGCCGGCAAGTCGACCCTGCTGAACGCGCTGACGGGGCTGCGCCCGGCCGACCGGGGCACGGTGCTGTACGACGGCCGGGACCTCTACCGGGACTACGCCGAGCTGCGACAGCGCATCGGCCTCGTACCGCAGGACGACATCCTGCACTCCCAGCTGACCGTACGCCGCGCCCTCGGCTACGCCGCCCAGCTGCGCTTCCCGGAGGACACCGCGAAGGCGGAGCGGCAGGCGCGGGTCGACGAGGTGATCCACGAGCTGGGGCTCGACCAGCGCGTCGACCAGCCGATCCACAGCCTCTCGGGCGGCCAGCGCAAGCGGGTCAGCGTGGCGCTGGAGCTGCTGACGAAACCGTCGCTGCTCTTCCTCGACGAGCCGACCTCCGGACTCGATCCGGGCATGGACCGCTCGGTGATGAACATGCTGCGCGGGTTGGCGGACGACGGCCATACGGTCATCGTGGTCACGCACAGCGTGCTGAGCCTGAACGTGTGCGACCGGCTGCTGGTCCTGGCGCCCGGCGGGAAGATCGCGTTCTACGGACCGCCGGACGACACACTGCCGTTCTTCGGGTTCGAGCAGTGGCCGGAGGCGTTCGAGGCCTTCGAGAACGACGCGGAGCGGGACTGGGCGGGTGAGTACCGCGCGTCGCATCTGCACCGGCAGTACATCGACGCCGCCACCCGGCAGCCCCGGCACGCCCCGGAACCCGCCCACGGCTCCGTCGAGCCCCCCAAGGCGCAGAGCTGGGGCGCGCAGCTGCGGACGCTGATCCGGCGGTACGCGGCGGCGCTCACGGCGGACCGGACCTTCATCGCCGTGATGATCGCCCTGCCCTTCGTCATGGGTGCGATGGCGCATGCGCTCGCGGGCAGCAGGCTGAGCAGCGGCGAGGCGATGAACGCCCTGCTCATCCTGTGCGTCGGCGCGGTGCTGACGGGGGCGGCGAACGCCGTGCGCGAACTGGTCAAGGAGAGGGTGATCTACCAGCGGGAACGCGCCGTCGGCCTGTCCCGCTCCGCGTATCTGATGTCCAAGGTGGTGGTTCTGGGACTCATCACCATCGTCCAGGCGATCGTGCTGACCATGGTCGCCCTGTTCGGTGTGGATCTGAACGCCCCAGGCGGCGAAGGGGTGTTCCTGCCACCGCTGATCGAGATCACGATAGCCGTGGCCATGCTGGCGTTCACCGCGATGCTGCTGGGCCTGTTCGTGTCCGCCCTGGTGCGGAAGGAGGAGGTCACCATGCCCCTGCTGGTCCTCCTCGCCATCGTGCAGGTCGTGTTCTGCGGCGCGCTGCTCAGGCTGGACGGGGTGCCGGGGCTGGAGCAGGTGGGGTGGCTGATGCCTTCCCGGTGGGCACTCGCCGCGATGGCCGGGACGGTTGAGCTGGAACGGATCGTGCCCCAGAAAGTGACCACGGACCCGCTGTTCGACCACTCGGCGGGAACCTGGCTGCTCAACATCGGCATGCTGGTCGTGCTGTCGGTCGCCCTGTGGTTCCTGGTCGCGAAGCTGCTGCGCAGGCATGAGCCCGAGATCATGCGGAAGTAGCCAGCGGGGATGTACCAGTGGATATATCAATGGATACCGGGATGAAGTGCCGCCGGAAAATACACTGACCCTGACGGGTGCAGTGCACCGAAACCGAAAAGCGCCCGGACAGGCGCGGACGAGTCCACAAGGACCGACGCGGGGCCACAGCACAGGCACGCAACGCGGGCAGACAACACGGGACGCAGTACAGGCCCGCGTCGCGAGGATTCATGACAGGGACCAGCGCGCGGGGACCAGCGCACGGAGGAGCGGCCGATGACGACGACCGAGCCCGGGTTCCGTCCGAGCCATGTCGTTCCGCGGGAGGGCATGCCCACGTGGTCGACGCCCGACGGGACGCAGCCTTCGGCGCCACTGGACCCGCTGCTGCCGGTACAGCTGACCGACCGCCGCGGCGACTGGGCGCGGGTGGTGTGCTCGAACGGGTGGTCGGCGTGGGTCGACGGGCGGCTGCTGGTGTCCGTACCGATGGGCCCGCCTGCTGCCGGGCAGCCCCCGGCGCGGTCTGCGGACCCGAGGCCGCTGCTGGCACGGGTGGAGGGGGAGCTGGGTCGCTACCGATGGGCGGCGGAGGAGCTCTCCGCCGGGCGGGTGGACAGTGAGACCTTCCAGCAGCAGACGCGGGGCATGCGGGTGGGGTTGGTCGTGGACGGCGAGGCGCTCTGGCTGTACGACGCGGCGCACGAGCGGTGGTGCTACTGCGACGGCGTCTCCCTGAAGACCTTGGCGACCTCGGAACGGCCGTCGGCGTCCATGCCGCCCCCTTACGAGCCCGAGCCTGCCAGGGCCGAGCCGCCCGACTCCGCACCCCCGACCCAGTGGGGTGACTTCCGGTGACGGAGCGGGAGCCGGGGCCGGGGCGCGAGCGGGATCCGGGCCGCGAGCCGGGGCCGGAGCGCGATCCGAGGCCAGATCGCGCTACGGATCCGGAGCGCGAGGGGGAGCCTCATCCCGATACGGAGGTGGGTACCGCCGGTGGTGGTGCCGGTACGGAGTCCGGTACGGAGTCCGGTACGGAGTCCGGTACGGAGTCCGGTACGGAGTCCGGTACGGAGTCCGGTACGGAGTCCGGTACGGGCTCAGCTGCGGAGACCGGTCCAGGTCCCGCTGCCGATCCGGGTCCCGAAGGGCCGGGAGGTCCCGGGCTCGGCCCCGGGCCCGGTCCAGGTCCCCGCCCCGGCCCCGGGCCTGAGCGGTCGACCTCGAGCGACGCATCCGGCCTGGAGGGCCGACAGATCGCCGCGTACCGCCTCGAGCGCGAGATCGGCCGTGGCGGCATGGCGGTCGTCTACCGCGCCGAGGATCTGCGGCTCGGCCGTACCGTCGCCGTCAAGCTGCTGGCCCCTCAACTCGCCCGCAACGACACGTTCCGCAGGCGTTTCGTCCACGAGTCGCGGGTCGCCGCGGCCATCGACCACCCGCACATCGTGCCTGTTTTCGAAGCCGGTGAGACGGACGGCGTGCTCTACATCGCGATGCGCTACGTCGAGGGACGGGACCTGCGGGCACTGCTCGACCGGGACGGCCGGCTGTCCGTCGACGCGGCCTGCAGGATCGCCGTGCAGGTGGCCTCCGCACTGGACGCGGCTCATGCGCACGACCTGGTGCACCGGGACGTCAAACCCGGGAACATCCTGATCGCCGAGGGCACCGACAGCGACCACCCCGAGCATGTGTACCTCACCGACTTCGGGCTGACGAAGAAGTCGCTGTCGCTGACCGGCTTCACGAGCGCCGGGCAGTTCGTGGGGACACTCGCCTACGTGGCGCCGGAGCAGATCTCCGGCCGCCCGGTCGACGGCCGCTGCGACGTCTACAGCCTCGCCTGCGTGGTCTTCGAGGCGCTCACGGGGTCGCCGCCCTTCCGGCGCGAGGACGACATGGCGATGCTGTGGGCCCACCAGTACGATCCGCCGCCGGACCTGTCGGAGCTACGGCCCGACCTGCCGCCCGCCGCGGACGATGTGATGGCCCAGGCGCTCGCCAAGGCCCCGGAGAGGCGCTACGACACGTGCCGGCAGTTCGTATCGGAGCTGCGCGCGGCGGGCAGGAACGTACGGCCGGAGAGGGCGGCTGAGCGGGCTGTGGCGCACGCTCCGACACAGGTGGACGTCCAGTTGGGCGAGCACTGGCCGCAGGAAGCAGCGCCGCCCCCACCACCGCGCTGGGCCGCACCAGCGTTCCCGGGCATCAGGCGCGGCACCGGATCTGGACGCGGAACCGGCCCGGGGTAGGGTTCCGGGCCCGGAACCGGCTGACGCGCCCGCCCTGACGCGCCCGCCCTGACGCGCCCGCCCTGACTCACCCGCCCCTGACAGACCCGGGCGGCGGTCCTGGCCCGGAGACCAAGCCCGGGGACCAAGCGGGATCCTGGGCCTCAGCCCCAACCCAGGCCGCCCCGGCCACGAGCTCTCGGCTGCAACCGCCGACCGAACGCCGACGCTCCCCGCGCCGCAAGTACGCAGTTCCTCAGCCGCTGCCCCTGCCCCGCGTCTCCCGTCAGCCGCCGCTCCCACCCCGCGCCTCCCGTTCGCCGCCGCTCCCGCCCCGCGCCTCCCGTTCGCTGTCCCCCACCTCGCCCGGGTGACGTACACGTGTCGCCAGCAGGCTGCCGAGGAAGCCCGCGACGAGGCCCCAGAGCGCGCCGAACCCCACCAGCGGCAGGAAGTTCGCCCGCAGCATTACCTCGCCGCCCAGACCCCCGCCGAGGTCCCCGACGCCGATCACCGTCAGACCGTAGTGGGCCGAGATCCGGGTGAGCAGCCCGATGACGAGCATCGTGAGGGCCAGGGCCAGACCCATGTGCCAGGCCTGCTGCCACGGCCGCGTACGGGCAGGGGAACGGACCGCGGCGACGAACCCCGCGGCAAGCAGCAGAACGGCGGCCACTGCCACCAACAGCCATGCCCTGCCGTCCTGTTCCGAGAGCGAGGCGAGGTCGAGGGTGGCGTCCCCGCGGCCGGGCCTGCGGAGCACCTGGTCCAGCACGTGCGGCATCGGCAGTCCGATGCCCTCGGCCACCCGCCCCTCCCAGGCACCGCCGATACCGATACCGAAGGCCATCCAGACCAGATTCGGCAGCCCGAGCAGCAGGACGGCGATGGTCTCGGCCCGATGCTCGTGGGTGATGGCGACGATCACGCCGGTGACCAGGCCGATGACCACGTAGGCCAGCAGCACCTGCAGCATCGCGCGCGCGGACGGCCGGACGGACTGCTGGAAGTGCAGCAGCCGGGAGGGCAGCGGCGCCTTGCGGGAGAAGGCGAAGGCGAGTGCGAGTACGACCAGCAGCCAGAGCAGGCCGAAACCCATGGTGGCGGGCACGCCCGCGCGGAAGCCGACTTCGGGGGACGCGCCGAGGGCCTCTCCGATGTCCTCGGCCAGGCCCTCGCCCAGGGAGATGCGGAAGTTGTGGCGGGCGACGAGGGCGAGCGCCAGCAGCACCAGGAGCCACAGCACCGCCGTACGGACGACCCGGGCAAGCACCTCTTGGCCGTGCGCCACGGCACGGTGGCGCAGCGGCATCAGGAAGACGACGGCCGTCGCCAGGGCGCCGGCGAGGGTCACGGAGAGGGGTACGACGTCGATGGCGGCGTCCGTCTGCGCGATGAACCCGGCGTCGCCGTACAGCTCGACCGAGCCGCCGACCGCCATGACGAGGGTGGCCGCGACCACGCGGGGGAACGCGCCGCTGGGCAGGTTCGCGGCGCCCGCGGCCCAGAGGCCGAACGACGCGACCACGACCATGGCGGCCAGCCCGGCGGCCACAGCGGCGAGGGCGTCCCACCAGACGCGCGCTGACCGCATGGCGCCTTCGGTGTTTCCGGCGTCTCGGGGGGAGGGGCGTCGCGGCTGGCTCACGCTGTCTCCTGCCGGGCGGGGAGCTCGGTCGGGAGCTCGGTCGGAGGCGGGCAGTTGCCCCGTTCCCCCACCGTAAGCACCGTGACGCCGCCCCGCTTGCGGGTGGCAGGGAACCGGAGCACACAATGATCGGGAATGGACAAACGGGGAATAGTTCATATTTCCCAGAATTCCTATGCCGTGGAAGAAGAGCCGTGACGTCCCCACCGCCCTCGGACAGCAACTCGACCGGCCCCCCGACCGGCCCCCCGTCGGGCCCGCTCTCGGGCCCCCCGTCGGGTTCGCCGTCAGGCCCGTCCACGGGACCGTCCACTGGACCTCCCTCGGGGCCACGACCGCCCGAACCGTCCGAACCGTCCGGCCCGCAGGAACCTCCCCCGCCGAGCGGTGGCGGTCGCGGCGGCCCCGAGGGCCCGGGCGGCCCTGAGGGGCCAGGTGGTCCCGGGGGTCCGGGCGGGCCCGAGGGTCCGGGCGGGAGCGGCGAGAAGGGCGTGCCGGGCGAGGGGCCGAGCGGCCCCTGGTGGCGGTCGGCCCCCCGGGTCGCGATCGTCGCCGGAATCATGGTGGCGGCCCTGGCTGTGATCGTCTTCCTCACGCGGTCGGCCGACGAGTCCAACACAACCGAGATCTTCCTCGAGGCCGCGTCGTCCGAAGGCTCCGACCCGTTCACGGAATCCACAGCGGAGGACTCCTCTGCCCCGGCCTCCCCGACCGCCACCCCGAGGGCACCCTCCGAGAACGCGAACGGCACGCCCAGCGTCGAGGGTTCGGCGCCTGGCCTGTACGGGGGCACCCGCGACGTCGCCAGCTGCGATGTCGAGCAGCAGATCGACTTCCTCAAGTCCGACCCCGTGAAGGGCAAGGCCTTTGCGGGCGTCGTGGGCATCGACCAGAACAAGATCCCGTCATATCTGCGGTCGCTCACGCCCGTACAGCTGCGGATGGATACCCGGGTGACCAACCACGGCTTCAGGAACGGCGAGGCGACCAGCTACCAGGCGGTCATGCAGGCCGGTACGGCCGTCCTGGTCGGGCCGCACGGAGTGCCTCGGGTGCGCTGCGCCTGCGGAAACCCGTTGCAGCCGCCCGTCGAGCTCAAGGGGACACCGAAGCAGAGGGGCGACGCCTGGCCGGGATACCAGGAGTCGGAGGTCATCGTCGTGGCGGCCGCGCCGCGGGTCGTCAATGTCTTCGTCCTCTTCGACCCTGACACGGGAACGTGGTTCGAACGCCGCCCCGGAGACACGGGCAGCACGGACAGGCCGACGTCCCGCCCGAGCGAGGGCCGGGAGTCGCCCTCCCCGCCAGAGGACTCGACGCCCACATCGCCCTCGCCGGACACCTCGCCCCCGTCCGAACCGCCCGAGTCCCCGGGGGACAGGACCCCCGAATCGCCGCCGAGCGAGCCGGTCTCCCCGCCGGAGAGCCCGGCCCCGGAGCCGCCCGCTCCGTCGTGACGTGCGGCCGCGGATCGTGACACGGAGCGGCAGAAGGGGAACCGGTTCTACGTACTGCTGAACCCGGTGCCGGGTGGGCGGCTGCGGCTGCCCCCTCAGCACTTGCAGCCCTGCGGCTCTGCGGCTCTGCAGCCCTGCGGGGCTCTCAGGCTCTCAGGCTCTCGGGCTCTGGGCTCTGGGCTCTGGGCTCTACAGTCAGCCCTTCAAGCCGAGCCGTGGCTGGTGTCGATGACGCAGAAGCGGTTTCCCGCGGGGTCGGCGAGGACGATGAAGTCGGCGTCCTCCGGGTACAGATCCCAGTCGACGCGCTCGGCGCCGAGGGAGACCAGCCGCTCGGCCTCAGCCGCTTGATCGGCCGCATCGGTGGCGTAAAGGTCGAGATGAACGCGCGGATGCTCCTGCACGGGTGTCGTACTCAGACCGAGCGCCACCGGGGTGCCCGGGCCGCCGTCGGCGGGTACGAGTACGGCCCGTCGTCCTCCACCTCACCGCCGCGAGGGACGTAACCCAACGCCTGCTGCCAGAATCCGGCGGCCCGCCGCACATCGGCGACACCCAGCACAACCGTTCCGATTCTCAACATGCGGCGTCCCCTCCGCCCTGGGCTGTTTCCGCGGCGACCCACGCCAGGTAGTCCGCACCGCCACGGACGATGGGCGTCGCGATGATCTCCGGGGTTTCGTAGGCGTGAGTGCCCTCGATGTACGCCTCCAACTCCCGGTACCGCTCCAGGCTCGTCTTGAAGAGCACTCGCCACTCCTGCGCGACCTCGATGGCCCCCTCCCATCGATAGATGGACGAGACGGGCGCGGTGATTTGCGCGCATGCCGCCACCCGTGTCTCCACGGCCCCGCGAGCGAGCGTCTCGGCCCGCTCAAGGCTGTCGGTCGTCGTCTGTACGGTCAGGAACTCCGCCGCGGTCACTGTTCCTCCTGCGCTCGGGTCGGACGTCGGGTTCACACCAGACTGTCCTGCCAACCGTCCACCAGGCGAGATCCCCAACGCGCCGTGAGCATACGGATGGTCACTGGGCCGCGCCCGAACTGGTCACCCGGGCGTGGCGAGCCCGGGGCCGAGACGTGTCCCCGGCCTTCAGACGTCCTGGCGACCGCAAGGTCTTGTTCGATGCGGACCCGCAGCACGACAACCGCGTTCAAACGTCGGCTGCATTCGCTGAACAGGTGCGCTCGAGGTGCTCCTCGTTGGTCTCGCGTCCCTCCGAGGTGCGGTTGGCCGACGACCCGCGTTCGTGTTCCTGCGGGGGGCAGTTACGCATGCGTTGTACGGCATGGAGGGTTGCCGAGTGCGGGCTTCGTCTCGCGCCTCCGGGCGCAGGCCACGGGCCCGCCGCAGGCACGCCCACAACCAGCAGGTTTTATCCCGCCGCGAGAATCGAAGTGTGCCAGTGGGCGCCTACCACCGGAGGAACCGGCCGTAGGGCCTGCTCGTCGGCGCCGTGGTGAGACCCGGGCGAGAGGCGTCAAGGAGTGTTACCTCCTGAACCCGCATGTAAGGGTGGTGAGTTGATACAGGCAGTCATGCAACAAGACAAGATCGGAGCGATTACCCGGTGGAACTGCTGATATCAGCCGGTCAGGTGCTGACCGGCCCTGGGGGCGAGCGAATAGTGGATGGCGCTGTGCTCGTGAGTGGGAACACCGTCGCTGCTGCCGGGCGGCGGGCCGACATTGAAGGACTTGCGCCCAACGACGTGCCAAGAGTCTCGTTACCGGACGCCACAGTGCTCCCCGGATTGATCGACTGCCATGTACACCTGGCTTTCGACGCCGGACCGGACGCCATTGCCACCGTGCAGGCAGCGGATGAAGCAAGCCTGCTTCTGGGAATGGCCGGCAGGGCTCGGCAACTCCTGGACACAGGAGTCACGACGGTGCGCGACCTGGGCGACCGGGATGGACTGGCCGTACGCCTGCGCGACGCTGTCGCCGACGGGCTGCTGCACGGGCCACGGATTCTCGCAGCGAACGCACCGTTGACGGCGCCTTCGGGACACTGCTGGTTCCTGGGCGGCGAGGTCGAGGGCGAGGAGGCCATCCGTGACATGGTCCGGAACAACGCTCGGGGCGGCGCCGATGTGATCAAGGTGATGGCCACCGGCGGCGGAATCACCCCCGGCGGGCCCGCGATCTGGGAATCCCAGTTCTCCCTCCAGAACCTTCGCACGGCCGTCGAGGAAGCCCGTCGGTACGGACTGCCGGTCGCCGCGCACGCACATGGCACGGCGGGGATCGCCGACGCGGTTACCGCTGGAGTGGACACCATCGAGCACTGCACGTGGATGTCCGATGGTGGGTTCGACGTGCGCGAGGAGCTCATCGACGAGATCGTGGCCAAGGGGATCCATGTCTGTCCTGCGGCGAGCCCTGACTGGCAGGGGTTCGCCAAGCGGTTCGGGCAAGACCGCGCAAAGGAGTTGTTCGCCCGGGTGCGCTGGATGGATCAGCGGGGAGTGCGCCTGGTGGCGGGAACGGACGCGGGGGTCCCGCGTGCGGTGTTCGACGGCTTCGTCGCAAGTCTGGAGTTCTTCCAGCACGTGGGCTTCCCTCGAGATCGCATCATAGAGATGGCCACCGTTGACGCAGCCCGCGCGCTCGGGATCGCCGACGACACCGGAAGGCTCGCCCGGGGATACCGGGCGGACTTGATCGTCGTCGATGGCGATCCTCTCAACGACCTGGATGCCCTACGTAACGTGCACTTCGTCATAGCCGACGGCCGCCCGTCCGTACCGGAACGGGCGGTGGTTCGAGCAGTGGGCGCGAAGGTCACGGGGGTGTGAGTCAGGTCGCCGGCCGGACTCCTGTTTTGCTCCGGGCGGCGGCTCAGCACCCTTCGGACGTAGCGGATTCCTCCGCTGGTGAGCGGTTGCGACCTCTCGCCTCGCGTCACCCCAAACGCCGGTCACCGGTGTCTACGGGGTCTGCTGCAACAACCGACGACTGGTGACTGTTCGGCCGGGATCGCTGGCGTCGGCGCAGGAGTGGAACCCTGCCGGTTGTCGGTCCACCGGGCCACGCCCTGTTGTCTGTTGGCTTAATGCGACCGGCTCCAGGGCCCGCTTTCGTCAAGCGCTACCGCGTGGTGAAGGCGCCTCCGTTGACGTGGATGGTCTGGCCGGTAATGTGCCGGGCCCCCGGAGAGGCGAGGAAGTAGGCCGTCTGGGCGATGTCGTCGACCGTTCCCGGGCGCTTGTTGTGTGTCTCTTCCACGAGCGCGCGGCGGCGTTCTTCGGCCAGCTGGCCATGGAAGAAGTTCGTGTCGGTAACGAAGCCCGCGGAGATCACGTTGCAGGTGACGCCCTTTGGAGCGAGTTCGGCGGACAGTGAGGCGTTCCAGGCGGCCAGGGCGGCTTTCGCCGCACCGTAGGAGCCGCCTCGGCGCTCGGCACCGATCGAGCCGATGTTGATGACGCAGCTGCTGCTGGTGAGTTTGTCCTGGACCGCAACGGTGGTCAGCACCGCGGTGAGAAGGTTCTGGGCCAAGCTGCTGTGCCACTGGGCCAGTTGTGCTTCCAGCGTCGATGGGTCACCGGATGCGGGCTCCGGCAGCCCTCCGGCGGCATTGACCAGGGCGTCCAAGTCGCCGAGCTGGGTGGCGAGCGCCCCAACCTGCTCGGTCGAGGTGGCATCACAGAGCACGCCGTTCGCCCCTATCTCTTTGGCCGTCTGTTCGACGGTGTCGGGGTTTCGTCCGGTGATGAAGACCTCTGCCTGGTCAGCGGCGAACCTTTGGGCAATGGCACGGCCGATACCGCTGGTGCCACCGGTGACGAGCACAGTGCGGGTCACGAGTCCTCCGGCTTCCTACTATGTTTAGACCTAAACGTATCTGACGATGACAGGGAATCACACCGTGCCCGACATCAAAACGGGATCAGAGGGCCCCGAGCCCGCCCCCTCCGCCACCGACATCGCCACGGCCTGGCAGCGGGAACGACCAGGAACCCCAACTGAATCGATCGAGATCGTCACTCCCATCTGGTGGCTCGCGAAGCTCTTCGCCGACGACCGCAGCCGGGCCCTTCGAGAGGCGGGGATCGATGCAGCCACCCTCGATCTGCTGTCTGTCATCCGTCGCTCCGGCCCGCCCTACACCCTCAGTACCCGCGAGATCGCCCGGCGGACGCTGGTGACCGCCGGCGCGATCTCACAGCGCGTCGCCCGGGCCGAACGAGACGGCCTCGTCCAACGAACACCCGGGGCCACCGGCCGCCGGACTGTGCTGGTGGAATTGACAGCCGAAGGCCACGCCCTCATTGAGCGATCCGTCGCCACCGTCCTCGGCCGCGAGGCCGCACTCGTCAGTGGCCTGTCGGAGCACGAACGTCCGGTGCTCATCGCGCTCCTGGACAAACTGATGGCCGACGTCCGGCGACGCACCACCGAAGAGAGCTGATCATCTCAAGCTCGTCATCCGGGGAAGAGACCATAAAGAACAATTTTAGGGCCTGTTGCGAAAGCGTTGGTCGCATGCCCCTTTCGTAGACCCGGTCCCACGGGCTGTATGGCCCGCAGCCCACCGGCGCTGCGCCAGGACGGTCACACCCGCAGCGAAACCAGCCCGGCCGCCAGCGCGTGTTGAAGTACGTCATGATCGCCTCAGAAGGGAACGCCTTGCACACCACAGGACCACGCCCGTCCCGCCGCACCGCACTCGCTCTCGGCGCCGGCACGGCACTTTCCGCCGCCCTGCCCCTCGGCGGGACGGCATACGCCTTACCTGGCGGGGATAACGGCATCACCGCGCGGCTGAGGGAGCTCGAGCAGCAGCACTCCGCCCGTCTGGGCGTGTTCGCCCGCAATACGCGCACGGGCAGGATGGTGGCGTACCGCGCGGACGAACGCTTCCCGATGTGCTCGCTGTTCAAGACGATCGCCGCCGCGGCCGTTCTGCGCGACCTCGACCACGACGGCGAGTTCCTGGCCAAGCGCATCCGGTACACCGCAGAGTACGTCGAGAAGTCGGGCTACTCCCCGATCACCGGCAAGGCCGAGAACCTCGCAGGCGGCATGACCGTCGCGGAGCTGTGTGACGCCGCCATCTGCCACAGCGACAACACCGCGGGAAACCTGTTGCTCCGTGAGCTGGGGGGACCGACCGCCATCACCCGCTTCTGCCGCTCGATCGGGGACGGCAGGACCGGGCTCGATCGATGGGAGCCCGAACTCAACTCGGCGGAACCATGGCGCGTGACTGACACCACCACCCCCCGCGTCATCGGCCGGACGTACGCGCGCCTCACGCTCGGCGACGCGCTCACATCCCAGGACCGGGAACGGCTCACCGGCTGGCTGCTCGCCAACACGACCAGCGGCGACAGATTCCGCGCCGGCCTTCCCGCCGACTGGATTCTCGCCGACAAGACCGGCGGCGGGAGGTACGGCGGCAACAACGACGTGGGCATCACTTGGCCGCCGGACGGCGCACCGATCGTGATGGCCGTCCTGACGACCAAACACGAGGAAGACGCGCAGGCCGACCATCCGCTGGTGGCCAAGACCGCCGCATTGCTGGCGGCGGCACTCATCTAGGGTCGGTTACGGAAGTGCTGGTCACACCGTCGTTGAGCGCTGCGACCAGCACGGTCGCCTCGTAGCGCACGGCAAGCTTGCCTACCCGGTGGCCACGGCACGGTGGCGCTTGAGGCGGTTGATGCCGCACTCGACCGCGTGCCGAGCCTTGTAGTCTCCGGGTCGAACTTCGGCGGACGGCCGCCGCGGGAGCCGAGTTTCTTTCGGTTGCGGGTCTGGTCAGCTTTGTCCGGGATGGTGCAGCGGATCCCTCGCCGTCGCAGGTAGGCACGGTTCTTGCGGGAGGCGTACGACTCGTCGGCGGGAGTTCAGCGTGGTCGGCAAGAAGGCGTGCGTCCCCCTCGTACACGAGGGCATGAACCCGGCGATTGTCGAGTTCGTACGGAGCATCGGACAAGAGACCCTCCAGCGCATGGAGGAGCTGTCCGACCAGGAGCCGCGCGGGGTCGTCTCCGTGAGCGACAACATCGCCGACAGTCGCGAGGTGGGCACCGAACTCGACTACTGCCATGGCGTGGTGACCAACGCAGCCGCACCCGCGGACATGGAATCCCCCACCGTCCCGGCGGGCATGTGGGCGGTCTTCGAGAGTTGGGGTGAGTTCCCGCAGCACTCCAATACCTGTGGCGGGACGTGTTCACACAGTGGTTCCCGTCCAACCCGTACCGGAGCGTGCCGGGCCCGGAGATCCTGCGCACGCGACTTTCCGGGGACGCGACGGCAGCGGACACGGAGCTGTGGATCCCCGTGGAGCGGACCGCGGGCTGAGGAGCAGCGGCGCGCAGGCGGTCCGGGGCCGGGCTCGGACCCGGACCGCCAGGGCGTGTTGGAGATGTTGCTCGACGCCTTGAGCGACCTTGGGATGGCTTGTGGCGATCTGACGGTCGAACAGTGAGGGCGGCTAGAAACGGTGTTGCCGCGCCGATACCGAGAATAAAGGCCGGCCGCCTCGGAACCGACGGCAGGTGGCGCCACTGCTGGCTCGCCCTCATGCACTAAGGCCTGGTCCGGCAGATCATGTGACTGCCTCTCGCTCGGGTCGTTGACGTCGTCATGGGGCGCCGGGAGATCTGACGAGCGACGAGTGGGCCCGGCTGAAGCCCTGCTGAAGCCACATTGCCCAAGGACGCGCAGCGGGGAGGGTGTTGGGCCAGTCACGGCAAGGTGATCAAATGGGGTGGCTGGGGCCTCGCCCTCAGACGCCCGTACGGCCGTCGATGCGCTCGCGGATGAAGTCGGCGTGGCCGCAGTGGCGGGCGTACTCGGCGATCATGTGGGTGTAGATCCAGCGCAGGGTGACCTGCCCGCCCATGAAAGGGCTGGTGTCCGCGAGCGCGTGGGACGCGCAGTTCTCCCGGGCACGGTCCATCTCGGCCTGCCATATGGGCAGGGCCTTTTCGTAGGTGGCCCCCTCGGCGAGGTCGAAACCGCCGTCGGTGGTCTCGGGGTCGGCATCGGGGTTGAAGATCGGCGGAGCGTCCTCCTGGGCCAGGACCCGGCGAAACCAGTTCCGCTCGACCTCCGCCATGTGCTGGACGAGGCCGAGCAGTGTGATCGGTGAGGGCTCCACGGATGCCTCGCGGAGCTGGTCCTCCTCCAGGCCGTCGCACTTCTGAGCGAGGGTGGTGCGGTAGAACTCGAGCCAGCTCTCCAAGGACGCCCGCTCATCGGCGTCCAAGGGGGGCATGGCGCGTTCAAGAGTGCTCATGGTCGCCATCGTGGCATGGGGGTCTGACAATGCGGTTGCAACCAGTGCCGCACGCGATGCCCCCAGCCGCCGAAGCGAGCACCATCGGCGTGATCCACCGGACAGGACCGAGCGACCCCCGCCCCAGCACCCCGGCACCTTGGTACGCCCAACCCCCGCCCGGCGCCCCGGTACGTCGCATCGATGAATCGCGGAGTCGCGGAGTTGCGGAGTCGTGTTTGCCGGACTCGCGGACTCGCGGACTCGCGGACTCGCGGACTCGCGGACTCGCGGCAGCGTACGCGGCGCAGGGACCGGCTTGCCCTCCGGCTCCGAGCGCACGGGAGCGAGCCACAACGGTTCAGACGGCATCCTAAAGGCACGCGGTTTGCTGGTTCGGCAAAGCCATTGGCTCTTTCGACGAGCGCCGGTGGACGATGCAGTCATGACACCAGCACATCCGGGCTCGGACTCGACTCAGCCCAGCCACCCCCATGACCAACCACCCAATGCCCCCTCCCACGGCCACTCTCATGACCACCCCGAGTGGGCCGACCGTGGGAAGGAGCTCGTCAACGACGGCGAGACGTTCGCGCCCATGGTTGACCAGGCTCTCGCCTGGTTGGCCGAGCGTGTCCCCGACGTACGCAGCGTGTTGGACGTCGGCACCGGGCCGGGCGTTGCGGCCTGCAGCTTCGCGGAGTTGATTCCGGCGGCCTCCGTACTGGCCGTCGACGGCTCCGGCGAACTGCTCGACCTGGCTCGGTCGCGCGCCGCCCGGCTGGGTGTCGGCGATCGATTGGCGACGCGTCAGGTCACCTTGCCCGACGATTTGGCCGAGCTCCCACAGGCCGACATCGTCTGGGTGAGCGGCGTGGTCCACCATCTTCCCGACCCGGTGGCGGCGTTGCGTGCGCTCGGCGCCTTGGTCCGTCCGGGCGGTCTGCTCGCGGTCCGGGAGGGCGGCCTCCCGACGCGGTTTCTCCCCGACGGCGCGGCACCCGGTCTGCTGTCGCGACTCGAAGCGGTGTCGGAGGACTTGGTGGCCGCGGCCCAGCACCCCGCAGGGGTCGTGCCGCGCGCAGCGGACTGGCCAGACCTGTTGCGCGAAGCGGGGCTGCACCCTGCCGGCAGCAAGTCCTTCCTGCTCGACCTGCCCGCGCCCGTGACTACGAACGTACGCGAGTGGATTCATGGTCGGCTGGCCATGCTGCTTCGGCTCGCTGCCGAGGACGTGTCCGGTGCGGACCGAGCGCTGTTGGACCGGCTGCTCGACCCCGCTGCTCCCGACGGGCTCCTTCGGCGATCCGATCTCTTCCTGCTCGCCGCGAGTACGGTGCACACCGCCCGCCCCTGAAGAGGTGTGCACCGTGGAGACGTAACGCCTATCGAGCGGCGGTCGGCAGCGATGAGGGCGGTCGCCGACGGTCAGTAGCGGTCCGCGGCGGGTCAGCTCCGGCGCGGGGCAGCCTTCACGTGCATGCGCTCGCCCTGAGGCCCGAACAGGCTGAGGTACTCCACCCCCCGCGCATCCCCGTTGCCGAACCAGTGCGGGACCCGTGTGTCGAACTCCGCTGCCTCACCCGCCTTCAGCACCAGGTCGTGCTCGCCGAGCACCAACCGCAGCTTGCCGCTGAGCACATACAGCCACTCATAGCCCTCGTGCGACTGCGGGTCCGGGTCCCGACCGCTCCCACCTGCCGGAAGGATCTGCTTGAACGCTTGCAAGCCCCCGGGTTGCCGGGTCAGCGGGATGATCGTCATGCCGAATCGATGGATCGGCTGCGCCTGGATACGAGGATCGCCGGTGGGCGGGGCACCGACAAGTTCGTCCAGGGCAACACGATGTGCCTTGGCCAGCGGTAGCAGCAGTTCCAGGCTGGGTCGCCGAGTTCCGGACTCCAACCGGGACAACGTACTGATCGAGATCCCGGTGGTTTCGGAGAGCGCCGCCAGCGTGGCTCCACTCTGTTGACGCAGGGCCCGCAGACGGGGACCCACCGCCGTCAGCACCTCATTCAGGTCACCAGTCATATCGACTATTGCAGAACCAGCAACATGGTTTGTCAATACGCATCCGGGTGCGCGACGCGGTGGCAGCGTCCCAACCCGCAAGAGTGGGCGTGTAATTGCTGCATCCCACCGGCTACAGAGTGCCGGCGGCGCCAAGAAGTCCGGATGCCCGGCTGCCCGGCTGCACGGCTGCACGGCTGCCCGAGTCGCCGGCCGCCGGTCCCCCTCACCCGTCACCCTCGCCCTCACTTGTCACCCCTCGCCCTCGCCCTCGCCCTCGCCGGAAACGACCCGCCCCGCACACCACAGCTGACCACCATCCGGCCGCCGTACCTCACTGCAAGGCGATCAACGCGATCGCCGTCCCCGCGCCGGCCAGGCCCAGGGCCTGACCGCGGCTGACGCGTTCGTGCAGGAACACCAGGGCCAGTACAACGGGGATGACCGGGTAGAGAGCCGAGAGGACTGTGGCCACGGCCATCAGTTCCTGTTGCGTGGCGGCCAGGTACAGCACCAGCGCAACCGTGCCGACGGCCCCGGCTGCCAGAGCCGGAACCCAGAGCCGTGCGGACGGCAGCCGCCAGGGACCCCGTACGTGCCACAGCAGTACGGCGACGACCGCGACGGACATCACACGGCTGGCCACCACCGGCCACAGCCCGGCCTCCACCGGCACCCGGGCGATGGCCAGATACTGGGCCGCGAAGCCCACCCCGGCCACCAGTGCATCCCCGACCCCCACCACCCCGACGGGCCGCTCGCTTCGGGGACCGGAGCCGCCTGAGACGAGCCAGATCGCAGGCAGCGCCCCCACGACGCCCACCACTGCCGGCGACGGCGGCCGTTCGCCGAGGAACGCCAGCCCCACCAGAACCGGCAAGGCGACCGCGCCCACATCGCTGAGCGGAACGACCACGCTCATCGCGCCCTTGCTCATCGCCCGGTACAGAAACGCCACTCCCACACCCGTGCCGAGGCCGGACAGGGCTCCGTAGCCCAGGGCCTGCACCCCGGGGGCGCCACTGGGGCCGGCCGACGCGGCGATCACGCTCAGGGCCGTCCCGCCGATCTGCGCGTAGAGGGCCACTGTCATGCCGTGTGCGCGGCGCGAGACCAGGCCGTTCACAAAGTGCGTTGATCCGAAGCAGACCGCTGAGGACAGCGCGAGCAGCTCACCCACCGCGCTCAACCTCCCCCACGGACCCGTACCGCCGCCCCGACGGGGCACTGCCGGCCACCTGCCACGCACGCCTTGCGGTCGCACAGGCGGCACAGCACGTACTCCGAGCCCACCGCGTCGAACAGTCCGTCCAGCAGCGGCACCAGTCCGGCCGCCAAGGCCTCGCGCTGTTCCTCGGTGAGGTGGTCCACGAGCGCGTTCAGCTGCCGCTGACGCGCGGACAGCGCCCGTCGCGCCGCGTCGCGACCCGCTTCGGTCAGCTCCACGGGGACCACGCGCCCGCTGCCCGACCGGCGTGTGACCAGGCCCCGGGCCGACAGCTGATCGAGCATCCTGGCGCAGGCAGGCTGGCTGAGCCCGATCCGGGACCCCAGCTCCGTGACACCCACTCCGGGGGACGTCAGCAGCGTCACCAGGGCTGCCGCCCCACTCGCGCTGACGCCCGCGGCATCCGCGGCGGCTCTGGTGAGCCGATCGGAGACGGTCAGTGCCGCTGCTCCCAGCAGGTTCTCCAGCCGCATATCATGCATAACTCATGCATACGCCGGATCGGAGATCACTTCAACCCTGATGGAGTGAGTGGCAGGCATGTATGCGCAGTCATGTATGCAGGCGTACGTGCGGACGCGGGTGCTCCGCGCGCGTGGAGAGGGCCTGACAGGGACGCGGGTCCTCCGCGCGCATGGAGACACGTAGAGACGGGCCTACACAGCCGTACGCGCGCGCTTGCGTGTCTGCGTGTGTGTGCGCGTACGCACCTCGGTGCGCGCCTTAAGCGCCCTGCGTTGCCTGCGCGCGTACCGAGCGAGTTACGTACGCGCAGCGCGCGCACACATCCGGCACCGGGTGGCCTCTCGCCGAGATCTGGGCTCACAGCCATGCCCCCCGGTCGCTGAGGGCAGCGTTGCGCACGGGAAACAATGGTGATGCGGGCGGGAAACGAGCACGACGCAGGCTTCGCATATGGCCACAGCGAAGAATGCCCGCACCCGTCGCAGCGGCCACCGCATCGCGGTGGTCGGCGGCGGCATGGCCGCTGCCCGGCTGGTGCAGCAGCTGGCCGCGTACGGCGACGCGCTCGACGTCACGGTCATCGGCGAGGAGCCCCACCTGCCCTACAACCGGGTACTCCTCGCGGATGTCCTCGCCGGTCGCTACTCGCCCGACGTGGTCGCGCTGCCCACGCCGCCGTCCGCGGCCCGCTGGCTGCGCGGCGTACGAGCCGTACGGATCGACCGTGCGGCGGGCGAGGTGCTGTGCGACGGCGGACAGTGCGTGCCGTACGACTCGCTGGTGCTCGCCACGGGGTCGAACCCGGTGCTCCCGCCCCTGCGGGGCCTCTTCGAGCCGGACAGCCACGACCTGCCGCAGGGCGTGCACGCGTTCCGCACGATGGACGACTGTCTGGCGCTGGCTACCGCAGTACGCCCAGGCGTACGGACCGTGGTCATCGGCGGCGGGCTGCTGGGCGTATCGGCGGCGCGGGCGCTGGCCCGCCGCGGCGCACAGGTCGTTCTGGCACAGCAGGGCGAGCACCTCATGGAGCGCCAGCTGGACGCCGGCGCGTCACAGCTGCTGCGGCAGCACGTGGAGGCCCTGGGGGTGGAGGTCCACACCGAGTGCCGGGTCCGCGGGCTGCTGACCGGGCCGACGGAGGAGACGGAGCCGACGGGACCGGCGGAACCGGCAGGGGCGGCAGAAACGGGATCAGGGTCCGTACGTGGGTCCGTACGGACCGTCACCGCCGTGGAGCTGGCCGACGGTTTCCGCCTCGACGCGGAGTTGATCGTCCTGGCCTGCGGCGTACGCCCCCGCGTAGGCCTCGCCCAGGCCGCGGGGCTCACCGTCAAGCGCGGCATCGTCGTGGACGACGAGCTGCGCACGTCAGACCCGCGCATCCACGCGATCGGCGACTGCGCGGAGCACGACGGGGTTCTCTACGGCCTGGCGGGACCGGCGCAGGAACAGGCCGACGTGCTGGCCCGGCTCCTCGCCGGACCGGCCCCCGACGCCCACGACGCCCCCGGCTTCCAGGCCGGAGCGGCCCGTACCGCACCCGACGGAACGGGCCCTGGCATCCACGCCGGACCGGACCACACCGCCCACACCGCTCCGGTCCCTGCCGCCCACGCCGCACACAGCCCCGACGCCCACGCCGCACCGGCCCCCGACGCGCCTACCGCACCGGCCCCCGACGTCCAGACCGCACCGGCCCAAGGCCGGAGCTACACCGGCACCCGTTCCCTGACCCGGCTCACCCTGACCGGATCCGTGCCGGGCCAACCTCTCGACCTCGCCGCGTTCGGCGAGATCGACCCCTCCCCCGGCGACGACGTCGTCCACCTCTCCGACGCCACCCGCGGTGCCTACCGCAAGGTCGTCGTCCGCGGGGACCGGCTCATCGGGGGAATCCTGCTCGGCGATCTCGGCACCGTTGGCGCGCTCGCCCGTACCTGGGAGGGCGACGAGCCGCTGCCCTCCGCTCCGCTGCTCCACCTGCTCACCAATGATGGAGGCTCCTGATGTCCACTCCGACGATCGTGCTGATCGGCCACGGGATGGTCGGCCAGCGGTTCCTCGAGGCGCTGGCCGACCGGGGCGTCACCGAGGACGCACGGGTGGTCGTGTTCTGCGAGGAGCCGCGCCCCGCCTATGACCGGGTCCAGCTGACCTCCTACTTCTCCGGCACGACACCCGAGGAACTCTCCCTCGTCGAGCCGGACTTCATGACGCGGCACGGTATCGAGCTGCACCTCGGCGACCCGGCGCAGACCATCGACCGCGCCGCGCGCACGGTCACCTCGCGCGCCGGACTGGTGATCGAGTACGACACGCTCGTGCTCGCGACCGGCTCGTACCCCTTCGTACCGCCCGTCCCCGGCAAGGACGCCACCGGCTGCTTCGTCTACCGCACCGTCGAGGACCTGCTCGAGATCGAGGAGTACGCGAAGAACTCCCGCGTCGGCACCGTCGTCGGCGGCGGCCTGCTCGGGCTGGAGGCGGCCGGCGCGCTCAAGGGGCTCGGGGTGGAGACCCACATCGTCGAGTTCAATCCGCGGCTGATGGCCATCCAGGTCGACGACGGCGGCGGCACCGCGCTGCGCCGCACCGTCGAGGACATGGGCCTCTCCGTCCACACCGGCGTCGGCGGCAAGGCGATCACGGTCGACGACAACGGCGCGGTCACCGGCATGGAGCTGTCCGACGGTTCGTCCATCGAAACGGACCTCGTCATCTTCTCGGCGGGCGTCCGCCCCCGTGACCAGCTCGCCCGCGACAGCGGCCTGACCGTCGGCGAGCGCGGCGGCATCACGGTCGACGAGCAGTGCCGCACCTCCGACCCCGCCGTCTACGCGATCGGCGAGTGTGCGCTGGCGGCCGACGGCCGCGTGTACGGACTCGTCGCTCCCGGTTACGAGATGGCGGAGACCGCCGCCCGGTCCATCACCGGCGCCGACAGCGCGTTCACCGGCTCCGACACCTCGACCAAGCTCAAGCTGCTCGGTGTGGACGTGGCCTCCTTCGGCGACGCGCACGGCACCTCCCCCGGCTGCCTCGACGTCGTCTACGCGGACTCCCGCTCCGGTGTCTACAAGAAGCTCGTCGTGGGCGCCGACGGCACCCTGCTGGGCGGTGTGCTGGTCGGCGACGCCGAGGCGTACGGGATGCTGCGCCCGCTCACCGGATCCGTACCGCCGATCCAGCCCGAGCAGCTGGTCCTCCCCGCCGGGCTGGGCGCACCTGCCGCCATCGGCCCGTCCGCGCTGCCCGACGAGGCGGTCATCTGCAACTGCCACAACGTCACCAAGGGCGCCATCCGCTCCGCCGTGACCGAGCACAGCTGTACCGATGTCCCCGCCGTGAAGAAGTGCACGAAGGCGGGTACGGGCTGCGGCAGCTGTGTGAAGGTCCTCACCACCCTCGTCAATGACGAGCTGGAGGCGGGGGGCGTGACCGTGGACAAGGGGTTGTGCGGCTGCTTCGCGCACACCCGCGCCGAGCTGTACGAGATCGTGCGGGTGCGCGGCCTCACGGCGTACGCGCGCGTGCTGGACGAGCACGGGCGGGAGGAGGCCCGCGGCGGCGACGGCTGCGAGATCTGCAAGCCGACCGTTGGCTCCATCATCGCCTCGCTCGCGCCCTCGATCGGCGCCGACGGCTACGTCCTGGACGGCGAGCAGGCCGCTCTCCAGGACACCAACGACCACTTCCTCGCCAACCTGCAGCGCAACGGCTCGTACTCGGTCGTGCCCCGCATCCCCGGCGGCGAGATCACGCCCGAGAAACTGATCGTGATCGGCGAAGTGGCGCGGGACTTCGGGTTGTACACCAAGATCACGGGCGGTCAGCGGATCGACCTGTTCGGCGCGAGCGTGGACCAGCTGCCGCCGATCTGGGCTCGGCTGGTCGACGCCGGCTTCGAGTCCGGGCACGCGTACGGAAAGGCGCTGCGCACGGTGAAATCCTGTGTGGGGCAGACCTGGTGCCGCTACGGCGTGCAGGACTCGGTCCGGATGGCGATCGACCTGGAGCTGCGCTACCGCGGGCTGCGCAGCCCGCACAAGCTGAAGTCCGCCGTCTCGGGTTGCGCGCGCGAGTGCGCCGAGGCGCGCGGCAAGGACTTCGGCGTGATCGCCACGTCCAACGGCTGGAATCTGTACGTCGGCGGCAACGGCGGCGCCGATCCGCGCCACGCCGACCTGCTGGCCCAGGATCTGTCGGATGCCGAACTGGTCCGGCTGATCGACCGGTTCCTGATGTTCTACATCCGCACCGCCGACCGGCTGGAGCGCACCTCAGCCTGGCTGGAGCGGATCGAGGGCGGGCTGGACCACGTACGGGATGTGGTGGTGCACGACTCGCTCGGGCTGTGCGACGAGCTGGAGGAGCTGATGGCCGACCACGTGGCGCACTACCGCGACGAGTGGGCGGCGACGCTCGACGACCCCGAGCGGCTGCGGCGCTTCGTGTCCTTCGTCAACGCTCCGGGCACGCCGGACCCGTCCGTGCAGTTCGTGGCCGAGCGCGACCAGGTGAAGCCGGACCTGACCGTACTGGCCGGTCCTGTTCTTCCCATCCGCACCCTCGAGGGGAGCCCTGCCTGATGAAGGTGCGACGCGTACACGCGTACGACCCGGTGACACATCCGGATCCACCGGCCGTCCCAGGCCTACCGGCCGTCCCAGGCCCGGGCGCCAGTCCCGGCTCCGGCCCTGGCCTCGGCTCTCGCCCCGTCCTTGTTGTCCGCACCCTCGAAGGGAGCTCTGCCCGATGACGCTCGCACCGGACAAGACCACCGTAAGAGTGGAACTACTGGTCGATCAGCGCTGGTTCGCGGTCTGCGACCTCGCTCACCTCACCCCCGGGCGCGGGGTGGCCGCGCTGCTGGAGGACGGCAGCCAGGTCGCGGTGTTCCTGGACCGCGCGGGCAGCGCGTACGCGATCTCGAACCGGGACCCGTTCACGGGCGCGTACGTCCTGTCGCGCGGGCTGATCGGGCGTACGGCGGACGGCCGTCCCTTCGTCGCCTCGCCGCTCCTCAAGCAGCGCTTCGACCTCGCCAGCGGCCGGTGCCTGGACGACGAGTCCGTGACGGTACCCGCCTTCGCGGTGAGGCTCGGGTGAAGCGGTCCGGCTGACCACGGGCAGCGGTCCGGTGCGGGGGCACGGACCGATTGCCGGGGGGGCGGTCCGGCCGACGGGGGGCGGCCTGACTAACGGAGATCCGGCCGACGGGGGCCGGTCCGACTGACCGGCCGGTCCAACCGACAGGGGGCGGTCCGACTGACCGGGCGGTCCAACCGACAGGGGGCGGTCCGACTGACCGGGCGGTCCAACCGACAGGGGGCGGTCCGACTGACCGGGCGGTCCAACCGACAGGGGGCGGTCCG
>NZ_JBEXKU010000024.1:50590-90273 GCF_040609575.1 Streptomyces sp. NPDC004647
GTCCGGCCGACGGGGGCGGGCCGACAAACGGGGGACGACCGACGGGGGACGGTCCGCGCAACGTGCGGGCAGGGTCGAATTGCGGAGCCGGTCCGGTCGACGGGGCGCGGGCCGGGTGCCGGGGCGCAGCCGGGTGGCGGGGGTGCTGGGCCGGGTGGTGCGGCCGGGCCGCGAGTGCCGGGAAAGGTGGTCCGGAGCCTCTCGCGTCCTCGGGCCACCGCGCCTAGGCTGACTCGTGAGTAACAAGGTCGCGCAACTTCGGCGCAAATCCGGCGACCACACGAGGAGAGCAGCAGGCATGAAGGGCTGGACCGCGAGCGACATCCCGGATCAGACCGGGCGCACGGCGGTGGTGACCGGAGCCAACAGCGGCATCGGCTACGTCACCGCCCGAGAGCTCGCACGGCACGGCGCACATGTGGTTCTGGCGTGCCGCGGCGAGTCCCGCGGCAAAGAGGCCGAGGCCCTCATCAGGAGCGAAGTCCCCGAGGCGGACGTGCAGTTCGCCCGCCTCGATCTGGCGGACCTCTCCTCCGTACGGGACTTCGTGCGCGGCTACGGCCACGACCGGCTGGACCTGCTCATCAACAACGCGGGCGTCATGGCGCTACCGCACCGCAGGACCGTCGACGGCTTCGAGATGCAGTTCGGGGTCAATCACCTGGGGCACTTCGCGCTGACCGGTCTGCTGCTGACAAAGCTGCTCGCCACGCCCGGCGCGCGCGTGATCAGCGTCTCCAGCGGTATGCACGCGCTGGCCAACATCGAACTGCGCGACCTCAACAGCGAGCGCAGCTACCGGCGTTGGATGGCGTACGCCCGCTCCAAGAGCGCCAACCTCCTCTTCACCCACGAGCTGTCCCGGCGCGCGCAGCGGGCCGGCGCCGGTCTGCTGGCCGCAGCCGCGCACCCCGGCTATGCCAACACCAACCTCCAGACCGCGGGGGCCCGGATGGAGGGCCGGCGGGCGGCCGAGCGCGTCATGGAGCTCGGCACCCGGATCTTCGCGCAGCCCGCCGAAGCGGGCGCGCTGCCGACACTGCACGCCGCCACAGCACCCGGCGTGCGCCCCGATTCCTTCACCGGTCCGCGCATCCATGGGCGGGGCACGCCGGGCCCCTCCTGGCGGGCACCGTGGACGCGCAGCGACATGGCGAGCGAGCAGCTGTGGGGCGCGTCGGAACGACTGACGGGTGTGGCGTATGAGGCACTTGAGCGGACCCGGGCGTAAGCAGGACACCGTCGCTGGTACAGGACAAGCTGGTACGGGACGCCCTCGGTAGTACGCGGACGACGTGAGCAGCCTGAGCAGCGGCAGGTCAGCAGCGGTCGTTCGAGCCGCCTCCTTCGCCGGGCAGTACGTGAAGCCGGGGGAGCAGGAGCAGCGCGTACGGTCCGCCGTGAGCAGCCACAGTGCGTATGGCCCGCGCAACCAGCCACATCGCGTACGACCCACGCGACCAGCCACATCGCCTACGACCCCACGCGAGCCACAGCACGTAAGACCCCACGTGACCAGCCGCAGACAGCCGCGCATGGCACCCGCGTGAGCAGCCCAGAAGTCCACAGCGCGTAGGGCCCGGCCGGCCGCCTGGAGTGGCGGCAGGCCGGGCCCTACGGTCGATCCGGTCTGGCCGGTGAAGTGGGGGCCGTCAGTTCTTCAGGCGGGTGATCGCCGGGACCAGGTCTCCCTCTTGGGCGATACCAACGGTCCAGAGATCAGCGCTCTTCGGCACCGTGGCGAACGCCCGGACGACCACGCCCGGATCGGGAGCCCGGTCCCACTGTCCGTCCTTGGCGTTCCAGCGCAGCGCCACGGAGACAGCGCCCTTGCCGCCCACCGCCCAGAGCTCTCCGTCACCGGTCCTGCCGACGGCTCGCAGCCGGCCGTCGGCGATGTCCGGGGTCTTGGCGACCGTCCAGTTCTTGCCGTCCCAGTGCGCTGCGTACGGGCGGTCGGCACTGCCGGAGGTGGTGCCGCCGACCGCCCAGATGTCGTCCGGGGCGAGCGCGGTGATCCCTCCGATCCATTGGTGTCCCGTGTCCCCGCCAGGTGCGGCGACCCGCTTCCAGTCGGAGCCGTCCCAGTGCAGCAGGAGGGCCGACTGCTTCCCCTTCTCGTCGGCGGCGAAGGCCGCGCCCGCGGCCCAGACGTCGTCCGAAGCGAGCGCCACTACGCTGCTGAGTTCTCCCTTGCCGACGTCCGGAAGGGTCTGCTTTTGCCAGGCCTCTCCGTCCCACGCCTGGATGGCCGGTGCGCCGTCCTTGATGGACCCGGGAACCGCCCGGCCCACGGTCCAGGCCTTCCCGTCGGATGTCGTCGCCACGGCATCGGGGACGACCCGCCCGGCCGGGTCGCGGGCCAGCTGGTGGGTGGTCCAGGTCTTGCCGTTCCAGTGCTCCGACGCGGCGCCGACCGCCCAGATGTCACTGGCCGACCGGACCGCCATCGCCTGCGGGAAGCTGTCCTTGGGCAGCTTGGACTCCTGGGTCCAGGCCGTGCCGTCCCAGCGGAGTGCGACGGCATCGAGTGAGGTCTGGCTATTCAGCCGGTAGCCCAGGGCCCAGGCCTGCTTTTCGTCCAGTGCGGCTACGGCGGTGATGTCTCCCTTCTTCACGGGAACGGGAGTTCCCTCCCACTGGGCACCGGACAAGGAGGAGGCGGTGGAGCCGGCGGGAACGGAAGACGCGGCCGGGGCGGCCGGATCCCCGCTCAGCCCCGCGACGGCCAGGGACGCGGCCGCGACAGCGGCCGCCAGCGTCGCGAGGAGGGGCGTCCGACGGACTTTCACGCCCCGGAGCTGCATGCTCGATGGCATCACGGATTTCCTTCGTGATCGGGGATGGGTGACTAAACCGTCGTCTTGAGGACGAAGTCGAACGTGCCGGTGTAGCGGCCGCTCTGCGGGCCGGTGAGCCCGATGGTGCAGGCACGGTTGAGGAGCCGGTCCGCCGCGTTGAGGGCGGCGAAGTCCCGGCCGTACGCCTGGGTGTCGTCGGGGAAGTACAGCTGGGTGACGAGCACGGGGCCGCCGGGAGCCTGCACCTGTGTGTGGATGTGCGGAGCACGGTGGCCCCAACGGCCCCAGTAGTCCCGGGGGATGATCGTTTTGAGCAGGAAGGCGCCCCTGCTGTTCGTGTACTGGTGGCCGCGGAGTGAGAAGCCCGAGGTGTCGTAGTCGCCGTTCTGGTCGCACTGCCAGAACTCGATGAGAGTCTCCGGGAGCGGCTTGCAGGCCGTGTCGTACACGACTCCGCCGAGATCGAGCCGTACACCGCGGATGGCGGGGGTGATGAAGTCTCCCCGCTCCGGGGAGTTGGGCTTGAAGAGGGGGCCTTCCGTCGACGCCGGGGTCTCGTGACCGGAACAGGCGGGAGTGACGGCCAGCGGAAGTCCCGAACGGCGCGCTGTCTCCGGCCGGTTCGTGGGCGCCATCGGCGCGGCCGAGGCCGCCCCCGCCGCCAAGAGGGCGACCGTGGTCATCCCCACTGAACTGGACCTGATGAAGGCCCTTCTCGAACCCTGGTCCCCGCCGCCCGCTCGCGCGCTGGACTCCGGGCCTGTCACTGCCCCGGGGTCCTCATCATGGTCATGGCGCATCGCGTCTCCTTGCCCGAATCGACTGGCTTGGGACAGGGCACCCGTGGGGGGAAGGATCGGCGGCGGCGGCGCGATGGTGTTGCGATCGGCGGCGGCCGTGGCGAACGTTCCTTGGAATGCCCTGTTCCGCAGAGCTTCGGCGTTCTCGGGGGCAGCCGCATCGATCAGATGACGGGCGACTTTCCCGCGTTACGAAACCTCACGGCGACACGTCGCGGCGGCACGTCGTTGGCGGCAACTCGCAACGGCTCCTGGGGCAAACGGCTCCTGACGGCTCCCGACGGCTGCACCTCACGGCAGCGCGTCACGTTCCCACCCGACGCCATTACTTACGTCCACACCCGACGCCATACTCACGGCCGCAACTCACAGCCTGCGCGGCTCACGCTTCCGGTGCCCGCGGCGGCTGCCCGGCCACCCAGAGCGCGATCTGCGTACGGGAACGCATCCCCAGCTTGTCGCGGACGTTGTCGAGATGGGTCGCGACAGTGCTCTTCGACAGAGCGAGCTGAGCAGCGATCTGACGATTGGTCAGTCCGTCGGCGACGAGGGTGGCAACCGTCAGTTCGCGCTCGGTCAGCGGGACCGCTCCGATCGGACCGCCGATTCGGGCGGCAGCGGCGTCATCGGATTCCACGGGGGCGACGTTCCGTCCCCGTAGGGCATAGGCGAGCAGCCGGTCACCGCGCAGCCCGCGGCCGGCAGCCGTCGCCGAGGCCGCCTGCGCAGGAGTGAGCCGGTCCTTCGCCCCGGCCGCCGCCGCCTCCACCTGCCGCTGCCACTCCGCTTCGGACTCCGTGTCGATCCGCCGACGGGCCGACGCTGTCGCCGCGTACAGACGCAAGGCCCGGGGCATGTCCCCGCGCTCGGCGGCCACAATGGCAAGTCCCTCCAGCGGATACAGCGAGTGGAGGCTCTCGCCCGACGCGTTCGAGAACGGCTCAGTACGGAGCACCTCGACGAACAGGGCCTCGGCGGCATCGAGATCGCGCAGGGCCAGCCGGATCGCGCCCGCGGTGTGCAGCGCTGCCGCCAACTGGCCCGACTGCGCCCGCGCCCGCAGGTCGTGCAGGCACTCCGACATCAGCTCACCGGCCTCGGCCGCCCTGCCCATCTGCAGCAGCGCCCACGCCAGGTGGTGCAGGCACAGTGCGGTGTCGAGCGGGCTGTCGAGCGTACGGACCACATCGAGGCACTCGGTGAAGATCGCGGCGGCGGCGGGGAATTCGCTCCGGCACAGCCGGGCGGCGGCAAGCGCGTCGAGCGCGTTGGCGAGCCCGGCGGGGCGGTTCCGGCGACGCTCCTCCGCCACCGCCTCCTCGGCGTACCTGAGTGCGGCTGCCGGGTCCGCCTGCTGGCAGGCGGACCGAGCGGCCAGTGCGAGCGCGGCGCCGCGGTGCGGCGAGTCGCCCGCCCGGTCCAGCACCTCCGACAGCAGGGTGCGGGCGGCCGTCAGCTGCTCCTGCTGGTACCGCACCCGGGCCAGCTCGACCGTCAGCCGCACGTGCAGGTCATCGGCCCGGATGGAACGACGGCCGGCGTCGAACTCGAGCGCGGCGGCAAGGCTCTCCCGCTCCCCGCTCAGCGGGCTCGCGGCGGAGTCGGCGAAGACCCGCTCCGAGGCGGTCTCCGCCTGTTCTGCCAGCCAGTCGAGAGCCCGCTGCCAGGTGGCGTGCAGCTCGCCCGACTCGGCGAGCCGGTCCATCCCGTAGGCCCGGATCGAACTCAGCTGCCGGAAGCGCGCCGTGTCCTCCTCCTCGTCTCCCCGCACGCGAACGATCAAGGACTTGGCCTCCAGGGCGCACACCACGCCCAGTACGTGCTCCGGCCGGACGTCGCCGCCGGAGCAGACCGCCGCCGCTCCCCTGGCGTCGAACCCGCCTACGAGGACCGAGAGGCGGCGGAACACCGCCCGCTCGGCAGGATCCAGTAATCGGTGGCTCCAGTCGATCGCGGCAGCCAGCTCACGGTGGCGCCCCGGACCCGTTCGGTTGCCGGCCGTGAGGAGGGAGAGTTGGTTGTCCAGGCCGGTCAGGATCTCGCCCAGCGGGAGGGAACCGGTCCTGCGGGCCGCCAGCTCGATGGCCAGCGGCATACCGTCCAGCCGCCGACAGATCTCGGCCACGGTGGAGACCTGGCCGGGGTGGGACTCGGCGTCGGGGCGGGGCGCGGAGCCGGGCCGGGGCGCGGAGCCGGGCCGGGGCGCGGAGCCGGGCCGGGGCGCGGAGCCGGGCCGGGGCGCGGAGCCGGGCCGGGGCGCGGAGCCGGGCCGGCCCAATCCGTCGCCCGCGCGGGCGCGCTCCAGGAAGAGCATGACCGCCTCGGCTCGCAGCAGGCCGGCCGTATCGTGCTCCTCGCCGACCGGCGGCAGCGACAGCTCACCGACCCGGAACACGACCTCTCCGGGCACGCGGAGGGCCTCCCGGCTGGTGGCGAGGATACGCAGCCCCGGGCAGCGGCCCAGCAGGGTCGCGGCGAGCTGCGCGCACGGTTCGATCAGGTGCTCGCAGTTGTCCAGGACGAGCAGCATCCGGTGTTCGCCCAGCGTGCGGACGAGCGCCTCGATGCCCGTCCGGCCGCCGAGTTCGCCCGTATCCAGTGCGGCGGCCACGACCTGCGGGAGCAGTTCTCCGTCGCGGAGCGAGTCCAGTTCCACCAGGCGTGCCCGGCCGTCGCGGCCGCTCCGTACGCCGCCCGCGAGCTCCAGTGCCAGACGGGTCTTGCCCACGCCGCCGGGGCCGACCAGGGTGAGCAGGGACGACGATCTCAGCAGGGTGCGCAGCCGCGCCAACTCCCGCTGACGGCCGACGAACCGGTCGAGTGGCCTCGGCAGCCCTCGGCCGCCGGGCATCGCGGGTTCGGCGGAAGGGGCTGCTGGAGCCTTTCCGGCGTCGTCTGTGGTCGCCGCTGAAGCCGCCGTTTCCGGCGCTGGGCCGGACGACGTCGGGTCGAGGGCCGTATCGAACGGCTTCTGCCCGAGCCCTGCGGGCTCATGTGCTGCCGCACGCTGCCGGAAGGCGCGCTGTCGGCACGCACTCGAGCAGTACCGGGCCGGCCGACCGCCTCGTGGTGTCCCGTCCCGGGTGGTCCCTCCCCGGGTGGTCCCGTCCCGAGTACCTCCCTCCTGGGCGCTTCCGTCCCGGGTGGCTCCCTCCGGGGTGCTTCCGCCCCGGGCGCTTCCGTCCCAGGTGGCTCCCTCCGGGGTGCTTCCGCCCCGGGCGCTTCCGTCCCAGGTGGCTCCCTCCGGGGTGCTTCCGCCCCGCGTAGTTCCGTCCCGCGTGCTTCCGTCCCGTGGTGCGCCGCCCCGCGCGTGCCGGTCGCGAGCGGGCAGATCGGCACCGCATGCCTCACACGTCCGCGTCGTCCTCACACGCCACATCCTGCCAAGCACGGGCGCCTGCATCAGCTCGTCCGGACTCTTCGTCGCTCCTGCGGACAAACTCACAGGGAAGCGGCTCAGGGAGAACAGCTCCTCTGACCGATGCAGAGTTTGCGCAGGTCGCATTCGTCGGCCGACACCCCTTCCGGGTTAGCGCCCCCGGACCACTGCCCCTTCATCGCTTGTTGTTGTTCCGTCAACCACTCACGTTCACAAGCCTCGTTATCGTCCGTTGGCGCGCGACTCCGCGAGCCGACCGGCCTGCGGAGCGGTCACAACTTCGGTGGAGTGACAGTGGAACGTCGCACCTTCCTGCGCGGAGCAGTCATCGGCACCTCGGCGGCAGCCTTCGGAGGCACGCTGTGGGCGGGGGCCGCCCATGCCGCACCCGCCCAGCCGGGCCCGGGCCCGTACGGCGCCCTGGGCGCGGCCGATGCCCAGGGGATCCAGCTCCCGAGCGGGTTCAGCAGCCGGGTGATCGCCCGATCGGGACAGACGGTCTCCGGCACCTCGTACACCTGGCACAACGCCCCCGACGGCGGGGCCTGTTACGCCAACGGCAGCGGCTGGATCTATGTGTCCAACTCGGAGATCAACCCGTCAGGTGGTGCGAGCGCGGTGCGCTTCGGCTCCACAGGCGCGATCACCGGGGCGTACCGCATCCTGTCCGGCACCCGGCAGAACTGCGCTGGCGGCAAGACCCCGTGGAACACCTGGCTGTCCTGCGAGGAAGTGTCGCTGGGCTATGTCTACGAGACCGACCCGTGGGGCGTGAACGCCGCCGTCCGGCGCGACGCGATGGGCCGGTTCAAGCACGAGGCGGCCGCCGCCGACCCGGTGCGCAAGGTCATCTACCTCACCGAGGACGAGAGCAACGGCTGCTTCTACCGGTTCGTGCCGACCACGTGGGGCAATCTGTCGGCCGGGACCCTCCAGGTGTTCAAGGCGGGCACCGGCACCTCCGGCTCCTTCAGCTGGCAGACCGTGCCCGACCCCGACGGCTCCCCCACCGTGACACGCGACCAGGTCTCCGGTGCGAAGAGGTTCAACGGTGGCGAAGGCTGCCACTACGCGGGCGACACGGTCTGGTTCACCACCAAGGGCGACAACCGCGTCTGGCAGGTGAACCTGGCGAGCAACACGTACGAGCTCGCGTACGACGACTCTCTCGTGGTGGGCACACCCCCGCTGACCGGCGTGGACAACGTCACCGGTTCCTCCTCGGGCGACCTGTTCGTCGCCGAGGACGGCGGAAACCTGGAGATCTGCATCATCACCCCGGACGATGTGGTAGCGACCTTCCTGCGGGTCAACGGCCAGTCCGGCTCGGAGATCGCCGGACCGGCCTTCTCACCCGACGGCACGAGGCTGTACTTCTCCAGCCAGCGAGGCACCAGCGGCAGTTCGTCGGGCGGCATCACGTACGAGGTGACCGGCCCGTTCCGGTCATGACGCCAGGGCTCGGGGGCTCGGGGGCTCGGTGCTCGGGCTCGCCGGTTCACCAGCCCACAAGCCAACGGCCCCACGACCTGACGGCATGACCTGACGACTTCACGACCACACGGCCGCACGACGGCACAACCGCACGACCACACGGCCGCGCAACCGCACAACCTCGCGGCCTCATAACCGCACGACCTCACGACCTCACGGTCTCCGACAGCGCCGGCACCGCTGCGGCGCCGCCCCGCAACAGGGCGGCGCCCAGCGGTGTCAGCGTATGCAGCACAGCATTGCCGTGGCGCAGGGTCACGACCAGGCCGGCGTCGCGCAGCACGCTCGCGTGCTGGCTGGCCGACGCCGCGGACACACCGACGCGGCGGGCGAGTTCGCCGGTGGTACAGCCGGCGCCGATGGTCTGCAGCACGACCGAGCGGGTGTGGCCGACCAGCTTGCCGAGTGAGCAGACATCCCCGGTGTACGCGTGCACGGGCGCGCCCGGGACCGACTCGGTGCCGTGCTGCACCGGGTAGACCAGTGTCGGCGTCAGATCGCGGTCGTGGAACGTCACCGGGGTGCGCCGGCAGAAGAACGAGGGCAGGAGCAGCAGCCCCCGGCCGCCCAGGTACAGATCCCGGTCCACCGGATAGTCCGTCTCCAGCACCGGCGAGCGCCAGCGGATCATCTGCGGCAGCGAGTTGAGCAGCCGGTCGGCACCGCCGTCGAGCAGTGCGCGGCCGCGGGCCGCCCTGTCCGCCTCGATCTGGGCTCGGATGTGCGGCCAGTAGGGCGCAATGGCGGCGCGGTGGTAGCTGCGCAGGGCGCCGATGAGACGGCTCAGCGACCCGGTGTCGCCGTCCCCGAGAGCGTGCACCCAGCCCGGGCGGGTCCGCATCCCGGCCAGCTGCGACAGATCGCGGTTGAGGCGGTGGGCCGGTATCTCGCGCAGCGCCTCGATCGCCGGCTCCACCCCGAGAACGCCTTCCGGCGGGGTCAGGAAGTCAGGGAAATAGCCGCGTGGGGGCACCAGCGAGGCGAGCAGGCGTGTTTCACCATTCAACCTGGTACGCGTTTCGCAACGCCATCGTCCATAGATGGACGCCCCTTGTTTGTCACGTAGTCGATGGAAACTGAGGATGGATTCCCACAGCGCGTCCGGACGAGCGGCTATCCGGACCCGGGCAAGGTCGAGCCCGGTGAAATGGATGCGTAGCACCAAACCCCCACAAGTGGCCCCCGCCTTTGTCCCGGCATCGAGTATGCACTCCGGCACTGTCGGTCACCACGTCCTTTAAGCCACAGTTGAAACGGGTCGCGGGCAGACCGGGCGTACCGAAATGCTGGACCACGTCGGGCACACGGAAGCCGCCGATGAGGCTGTTGTGGGGGCAGCGCGGTGGTCGCTCCGGGCGGAATGGGTACCGCCTCGTGCCCGGCGGAGGTTACGGCTTGCGGTCCGTGCACACGAGCCCGCACGGACCGCAGGCCGAACGGCTGCTGCTTTCCAGCGGATTTGGGTACCACCTCGTGCCCCGGATTTCCTTGTCAGAAATTGCGGCGAAGCACAAGTACGCGATTCATAAAAGGAGGGGGCGGCACCTCCGCACAGGTGCCGCCCCCTTTCAGGGTGCCGGAGCCCCGCCGGGCTGAGGGTCGGGGTGCCCAGCGGATGCTCCGGTGGTCCGGTTCATCCGGAACGGATCGTTCAGCGGGAGTCGCTACCCGTGGGCTGCGCCGCCGCGCGGCCCGCCTCCAGCCGCGCCACCGGAATACGGAACGGCGAGCAGGAGACATAGTCCAGGCCCACCTCGTGGAAGAAGTGGACGGACTCCGGGTCGCCACCGTGCTCGCCGCAGACACCGAGCTTGAGATCGGGGCGGGTGGCCCGGCCGGCTTCGACGGCGTTCCTTACGAGCGAGCCGACGCCGTCCCGGTCGATGGTCTCGAACGGGCTGACCCCGAAGATCCCCTTCTCCAGGTAGGCGGTGAAGAAGCTCGCCTCGACGTCATCGCGTGAGAAACCCCACACCGTCTGGGTGAGGTCGTTCGTCCCGAAGGAGAAGAATTCCGCGGCCTCCGCGATCTGACCGGCGGTCAGGGCGGCGCGCGGAAGCTCGATCATCGTGCCGAGGGCGAGCTTGAGGTCGACGCCGGTGGACTTCCGGACCTCGGCGATGACCTTCTCCGCGTCCTCGCGGACGATCTCCAACTCCTGGACGGTGCCCACCAGCGGGATCATGATCTCGGCGCGCGGGTCGCCCTTGGCCTCGATCCGCTCGGCCGCCGCCTCGGCGATGGCCCGTACCTGCATGCTGAACAGGCCGGGGATGACCAGACCGAGGCGGACACCGCGCAGACCCAGCATCGGGTTCTGCTCGTGCAGCTTGTGCACGGCCTGGAGGAGGCGCAGGTCGTTCTCGTTGGCGTCCTTGCGGGACTCGGCGAGCGCGACGCGGACGGACAGCTCGGTGATGTCCGGCAGGAACTCGTGCAGCGGCGGGTCGAGGAGCCGTACGGTGACCGGCAGCCCGTCCATCGCCTCGAACAGCTCGACGAAGTCACGCTTCTGCATGGGCAGCAGGGCCTCGAGCGCGTGGTCGCGCTCCTCCTCGGTGTCCGCGAGGATCAGGCGCTCGACCAGCTCGCGCCGCTCGCCCAGGAACATGTGCTCGGTACGGCACAGGCCGATGCCCTGCGCGCCGAAGCGGCGGGCGCGGGAGGCGTCCTCGGCGTTGTCGGCGTTGGCCCGTACGCGCAGCCGGCGCACCCGGTCCGCGTACGCCATGATCCGGTGCACGGCCTTGACCAGCTCGTCGGCGTCCTCGGCGCCCGCGTGCATCCGGCCCTCGAAGTACTCGACGACCGGGCTGGGTACGACCGGTACCTCGCCGAGGTAGACCTTGCCGGAGGAACCGTCGATGGACACGACGTCGCCCTCCTCGATCACCACGCCGCCGGGGGCCGTCATCCGCCGCCGCTTGGTGTCGACTTCGAGCTCCTCCGCGCCACAGACGCAGGTCTTGCCCATACCGCGGGCGACGACCGCGGCGTGCGAGGTCTTGCCGCCGCGGGAGGTCAGGATGCCCTCGGCGGCGATCATGCCGTTGAGGTCGTCGGGGTTGGTCTCGCGGCGGATCAGGATGACCTTCTCGCCGGACCGGGACCACTTGACGGCGGTGTAGGAGTCGAAGACCGCCTTGCCGACGGCCGCGCCGGGCGAGGCGGCGATACCGCGGCCGATCTTCTCCGCCTTCGCGCCGTCGTCGAAGCGCGGGAACATCAGCTGCGCGAGCTGCGCGCCGTTGACGCGCTGGAGCGCCTCGGCCTCGTCGATCAGGCCCTGGTCGACGAGCTGGGTGGCGATCCGGAAGGCGGCACCCGCGGTGCGCTTGCCGACGCGGGTCTGGAGCATCCACAGCTGGCCGCGCTCGATGGTGAACTCGATGTCGCACAGGTCCTTGTAGTGCGTCTCGAGGGTTTCCATGATCTGCAGCAGCTGGTCGTACGACGCCTTGTCGATCTGCTCCAGATCGGCGAGCGGCACGGTGTTGCGGATACCGGCGACGACGTCCTCGCCCTGTGCGTTCTGCAAGTAGTCGCCGTATACGCCCTGGTGGCCGCTCGCCGGGTCGCGGGTGAAGGCGACGCCGGTGCCGGAGTCGGGGCCGAGGTTTCCGAAGACCATCGAGCAGATGTTGACCGCGGTGCCGAGGTCGCCAGGGATGCGCTCCTGGCGGCGGTAGAGCTTGGCGCGGTCGGTGTTCCACGATTCGAAGACGGCCCGTACGGCCAGATCCATCTGCTCGCGCGGCTCCTGCGGGAACTCGCGGCCGGTCTCCTTGGAGACGATGCCCTTGAACTGCTCCACGAGACGCTTGAGGTCGGCGGCGTCGAGATCGATGTCGACGGTCACGCCCTTGGCCTGCTTGGCGTCCTCGATGGCTTCCTCGAAGAGTTCCCCGTCGACGGCGAGCACGGTCTTGCCGAACATCTGGATGAGGCGCCGGTAGGAGTCCCAGGCGAAACGCTCGTCACCGGCCTGGGCTGCGAGCCCGACAACCGACTCGTCCGAGAGGCCGATGTTGAGGACGGTGTCCATCATTCCGGGCATCGAGAACTTGGCACCGGAACGCACGGAGACAAGAAGGGGGTTGTCGGGCTGGCCGAGCTTCTTGCCCATCTTCTGCTCGAGGGCCTCGAGGTGCGCACTCACCTCGTCGCGCAACTCCGCGGGCTCGTTGCCACTGTCGAGGTAGACCTTGCAGGCCTCGGTGGTGATGGTGAATCCCGGGGGGACCGGGAGACCGAGGTTGGTCATCTCGGCGAGGTTGGCCCCCTTCCCGCCGAGCAGGTCCTTGAGGTCTTTGTTGCCCTCGGTGAAGTCGTAGACGAACTTCTGGCGATCTTCTGTTTCCGGCACGGGACTCGACTCCTCGCGGACGGGCTGCCCTGACGGCGGGGAGCGTACCCAGATCGAAGGCGGGTGAGTACGTCCACTTGGCCGTCATACGGCTGTAACCACTCGTCCGCCAGCAGATCGAAAGTGTTCAGCGCTCACCCGGTCGGTGCCCGTTTCTTCAAGAGATAAAGGCACTAACACGTTCCGTCCATCGATGACTTGCCTTGATCTACCGAGAGTGAGAATTCGATTGATCATCCGAAGCCACCGAGGGTGGCACCCAGTGCCACCCCTCTGAAAGGTGCAGCCCCTTACGGGGCGCTCGTATGAGCGCCACCCCTATCAGGGGTGGCGAGAATCACGCGCTTCGCGAACGTCGGATCTCACGTCGTGGACACATTCGTCATGACTTCCGCTCAGATGAGCAACGGATGGAGCGCCCGCTCACGACTCTCGGGCGGGGTGCCGACACACGGAGTGACTCGCTCCACGCGGAGCCGGGCGAAGGGCGGGCTTGACCGATGACAGGACACCATCTTCTGGTGCATAACGGAACATTTGCTGTGGTGACCGACTCCGGCGACATCACCGGGGCGGGCGGCGCTTCTCCCGAAGGGCTGTTCTCCCGCGACGCGCGACATCTGAGCAGATGTGGCAGCTGACCGTGGATGGCGCTCCGCCCGAGGTGCTCGTGACAGCCGCGCAGGCGGGACCCGACCGGCCCCCGGCGCCCAAGTGACGCGGCGGTCAACGCTGCGGGGGACGCTGCAGGTGGCCCGGTGGGTGACGCGACGGCGGTCGCCCTCGGGGGAATCCCGGGCAGGTCAGGGCAGGTTGATGCGGCGCCGTCCCAGCGGTGGTGAGGTCAGCCGCCGGAGGTGTCGAGCTCCGCGTCGGCGCTGACACCCGCGCAATCGTAGGGGTCGTCGAGCCAGCCGTCCGGCAGAACCACTCGGTTCCTGCCGGACGTGCGCCCGCGCGGCCCGTCCGCGCCGGTCGGCCACGGCTGGTCCAGGTCCAGCCCGCCCAGCAGCTCGTCCAGTTCGGCGAGTGACGAGGCCACCGAGAGCCGCTTGCGCATCTCGGAGCCGACCGAGAAGCCCTTGGTGTACCAGGCGACATGCTTGCGGAAGTCGATGACGCCGCGCGTCTCGTCCTCCAGCCACTCCCCCAGCAGCTCGGCGTGGCGCCGCATCACGCCGGCGACCTCCTTGAGCGTCGGCGCCGCGTACGTGGCGGTCGCCGCGGGCGGGCCGGGCTCCGCGGAGGCACCCGCGTCACCGGAGTCCGGGCGCGCCCCGGCCGACTCGAACGCCGCGACGAGGTCGCCGAACAGCCACGGCCGCCCGAGACATCCGCGGCCCACGACCACTCCGTCGCAGCCGGTCTCGCGCATCATGCGCAGCGCGTCGTCCGCCGACCAGATGTCGCCGTTGCCGAGCACCGGGATCTCCGGGACGGCGTCCTTCAGCCGGGCGATGGCGTCCCAGTCAGCGGTGCCCCCGTAATGCTGGGCCGCGGTACGCCCGTGCAGCGCGATCGCCGTGACGCCCTCCTCGACCGCGATCCGCCCCGCGTCGAGGAAGGTGATGTGGTCGTCGTCGATGCCCTTGCGCATCTTCATGGTCACGGGCAGGGAACCGGCGCCCGCGACGGCCTCGCGCAGGATCGAGCGCAGCAGATTGCGCTTGTACGGCAGCGCGGAGCCGCCGCCCTTCCGGGTCACCTTGGGTACGGGGCAGCCGAAGTTGAGGTCAATGTGGTCGGCCAGGTCCTCGTCCGCGATCATGCGGGCGGCCTGGCCGACGGTCACCGGGTCGACTCCGTACAGCTGGATGGAGCGCGGCTTCTCGGTTCCGTCGAAATGGATCAGCCGCATGGTCTTGGCGTCCCGCTCGACCAGCGCCCGCGTGGTGATCATCTCGCTGACGAACAACCCCTTGCCCGCGCTGAACTCGCGGCACAGGGTGCGGAACGGCGCGTTGGTGATCCCGGCCATCGGGGCCAGCACCACCGGCGGCTGCACCGTGTGCGGGCCGATCTGCAGCCGCGGCCCCATTGCCTCGGTCCGCTCGCTGGAGCGGGTGCCGGCCGGGGCGGGGCCGGGGCGGTGGGCACCTGTCATCGGGAGGGCGTCCTTCTGGGCTGCTGGGCTTCTGCCGGTCTGGGCTGCTGGGCTTCTGCGCTGCTCGGCTGCTGTGACCGCTGCTTCCGGGCTGCTGAAACTGCTGTGGGAACTGCTGCGGGAACTGCTGTGGATCGGACCGTCCCGGGCCGGGGCGTACCGGCGGGGCGGCCTTCCATTGTCACGCATCTGCCGAGTGGCTCGGCCCGGGTTCCCGGAACAGATGATTGTACGGTTCAACCATGCCTGAACTCAGCCGCCGGCGACGCCTGCTCGTGCTGGGGATCTGCTGTATGAGCCTGCTGATCGTCAGTCTCGACAACACCGTCCTGAACGTCGCCCTGCCCTCCATCCGGAAGGACCTGGATGCCTCCGTGGCGGGCATGCAGTGGACGATCGACGCGTACACCCTGGTGCTGGCCTCGCTGCTGATGCTGGCGGGTTCTACCGCGGACCGGATCGGGCGCCGCCGGGTGTTCAAGGCGGGGCTGGTGCTGTTCACCGTCGGCTCGGTGCTGTGCAGTCTCGCGCCGACCCTGGAGTGGCTGGTCACGTTCCGGATGGTGCAGGCCGTCGGTGGCTCGATGCTCAACCCCGTGGCGATGTCGATCATCACCAACACGTTCACCGAGCCGAAGGAGCGGGCCCGGGCGATCGGAGCGTGGGGCGGGGTCGTCGGGGTCAGCATGGCGGCGGGGCCGCTGGTCGGCGGGTTGCTGGTGGAGGGGGTCGGCTGGCGGTCGATCTTCTGGATCAACCTGCCGGTGGGGCTTGCGGCGCTGGTGCTCACGGCGCGGTACGTGCCCGAGTCGCGGGCCCCGCGGGCGCGCCGGGCGGATCCGGTCGGCCAGCTGCTCGTCATCACCCTCCTGGGCTCGCTGACGTACGCGATCATCGAGGCTCCGGCGGCGGGCTGGTCCTCGCCGTTGATCGTCTCCTGCTCGGCGGCCGCCGTCCTCTCGCTGCCCGGGCTTGTGCTCTACGAGCGGCGGCGCGCGGAACCGCTGATCGATCTGCGCTTCTTCCGCAGTGCGCCGTTCAGCGGGGCCACGGTCATAGCGGTGAGCGCCTTCGCCGCGCTGGCCGGCTTCTTCTTCGTCAACACCCTGTATCTCCAGGACGTCCGGGGTCTGTCCGCGCTGAGTGCCGGGCTGTGGATGCTGCCGATGGCGGCGATGACCTTTGTCTGCGCCCCTCTGTCGGGGCGGCTGGTGGGCAGCCGCGGGCCGCGGCTGCCGCTGCTGCTCGCGGGGGTGTCGATGGCCGCGAGCGGGGTGCTGTTCGCCGGATTCCGGGCGGAGTCCTCGGACACGCTGCTGTTCACCGGCTATGTCCTCTTCGGTATCGGCTTCGGCCTGGTGAACGCGCCCATCACCAATACGGCCGTCTCCGGAATGCCGCGCTCCCAGGCCGGGGTCGCAGCCGCCGTCGCCTCCACCAGCCGGCAGGTCGGGCAGTCGCTCGGCGTGGCGGTGATCGGGGCGGTGCTGGCGACCGGGGTGGGGGGCGCGACCACGGGCGCCGACGTCTTCGTCGAGGCGAGCAGACCGGCATGGTGGGTGATCACCGGGTGTGGGGTGTCGGTGCTTCTGGTGGGGGCTCTGACAACGGGCGGCTGGGCGACCCGTACGGCCCGGAGCACCGCAGCACGGCTGGAGTCCGAGGCGGCGGATCAGGACCCGGCGAGCGCGCGGGCCTGAATTCGAATCAGGGTTCGGCGAGCGCGAGGGCCCCAGGTGGCCAGAACTCGGTGAGCGCGGGCCTGAAAACGACCGGACTCGGCGAACACGCGGTCCGGAAGGGGATCACGTTCCGGCGAGCGTGGGGGCATGAACTGATCACGTTCCGGCGAGCATTGAGGCCTGAACGGATCAGTATTCGGCAGCGCGAGGGCCTCAAGCGGATCAGGACGGGGCGAGCGCGAGCGCCTGAAAACCCGGAACCGGATCCGCAGGCGGACCTCGCCATGGCTCTGGCGCACCGCGTCCGAACGGACCGTACGATCCGCCGCGTCACCGACTTCGCCCGCGCGGAAGGCCTGTCCGTGCGCGCCCTTCAGCGACTGTTCGCCGCGTACGTGGGCGTCGGCCCCAAGTGGGTCATCCTGCGCTACCGCATCCCGAGGCCCTGGAGCGCGCCACCACGGACGCGGAGGTCGACGGGGCGGGCCTCGCCGCCGAGCTCGGGTACAGCGACCAAGCGCATCTCGTCCGCGACTTCACCGCCACGATCGGTGTCCGCCCGACCGCGTACGCACGCCGAACCGACCGCGTACGCACGCCGAACCGGCGGGCAGCCGCCTGGGCCGAACCATCGTCGCGCCCCGCCCAGCACCAATCCGCCCCACCCCTCGAGCCCCCTCCCACGCGATCCCGCCCCGTCCCCAGCCGGTCCCGTAGCGACCGAAACGCCGGCGCCCCGGACCCCTTTCGCAGGGTCCGGGGCGCCGGCGTCGTACGGCCGCGAATGCGGGCGCGTGCTGACCGGGCTCAGCAGCCCAGCAGGCGGGCACCCAGGTAGGCCTGGATCTGGTCGAGCGATACCCGCTCCTGCTTCATCGTGTCGCGCTCGCGCACGGTCACCGCGTTGTCGTCCAGGGTGTCGAAGTCGACCGTGACACAGAACGGCGTGCCGATCTCGTCCTGGCGGCGGTAGCGGCGGCCGATGGCACCCGCGTCATCGAAGTCGATGTTCCAGTTCTTCCGCAGGTCGGCCGCGAGGCCCTTGGCCTTCGGCGACAGCTGCGGGTTGCGGGACAGCGGCAGCACGGCAACCTTGACCGGCGCCAGGCGCGGGTCGAGACGCATCACGGTGCGCTTCTCCAGCACACCCTTGGCGTTCGGCGCCTCGTCCTCGTTGTACGCGTCGAGCATGAAGGCGAGCATGGCGCGGTTCACACCGGCCGCGGGCTCGATGACGTACGGGGTCCAGCGCTCGCCCGCCTCCTGGTCGAAGTACGACAGGTCCTGGCCGGAGGCCTTGGAGTGCGAGGCGAGGTCGAAGTCGGTGCGGTTGGCCACACCCTCGAGCTCGGAGAACTCGCTGCCACCGAAGTTGAAGCGGTACTCGATGTCGGCGGTGCGCTTCGAGTAGTGGGAGAGCTTCTCCTTCGGGTGGTCGTACCAGCGGATGTTCTCCTCACGGAGACCGAGGTCCCGGTACCAGTTCCAGCGCTGCTCCATCCAGTACTCGTGCCACTGCTCGTCCTCGCCCGGCTTGACGAAGAACTCCATCTCCATCTGCTCGAACTCACGCGTGCGGAAGATGAAGTTGCCCGGCGTGATCTCGTTACGGAAGGACTTGCCCATCTGCGCGATGCCGAACGGCGGCTTCTTGCGCGAGGTCTGCTGGACCTGGGCGAAGTTGGTGAAGATGCCCTGCGCGGTCTCGGGGCGCAGGTAGGCGACCGAGCCGGAGTCCTGCGTCGGGCCGAGGTGGGTGGAGAGCAGGCCGGAGAACTGCTTGGGCTCGGTGAAGGCGCCCTTGTTCCCGCAGTGCGGGCAGTTGATGTCGGAAAGGCCATTGGCCGGCAGGTGGCCGTGCTTGGCCTCGTACGCCTCCTCGAGATGGTCCGCACGGAACCGCTTGTGGCAGGAGGTGCACTCGGTGAGCGGGTCGGTAAAAGTGGCGACGTGACCGGAGGCCACCCAGACCTCGGGCGCCAGGATCACCGACGAGTCGATACCGACCACGTCGTCGCGCGAGGTGACCATGGAGCGCCACCACTGGCGCTTGATGTTCTCCTTGAGCTCGACGCCCAGCGGTCCATAGTCCCAGGCGGCACGCTGACCGCCGTAGATCTCGCTGCACGGGTATACGAAGCCACGGCGCTTGCTCAGGCTGACGATGGTGTCGATCTTGTCGGCGGCCACGGTGCTCTCTTCATTACGACGACGAAGCGGTCATGGTGTGATCCGCAGGCACCCGCGCGCGGATGCGGGTCCCCCCGGCCCGAAGGTTGGGGGAGGTTCGGCCCGCTGCGGCCCAGCGAATACCTCAGATTACCGGCGGCGGCACCCCTGGGATCAAATCGGTATGGGGTATGAGCACAGGACGCCCTTTGTTGACAACCGTTTCCAACTTTGTTGAAAATGACTGTCATGAACGTACGCCGTCGTCTCATACCCACCGCAGCCCTCGCCGGAGCCACCGCGCTCGGCCTCGTCTCGCTGTCCGCCTGCTCCTCCTCCGGCGCTGCGGGCGGTGGGAAGGACGGCAAACTCGACGTGGTGGCGTCGTTCTACCCCATGGAGTACCTCGCCGAGGAGATCGGCGGAGAGCATGTCTCCGTATCCGACCTCACCGAACCCGGCGCGGAGCCGCACGACCTCGAGATCAGCCCGCGGCAGACCGCCGAACTCGGCGAAGCCGGCCTGATCCTCTACCTCAAGGGCCTCCAGCCCGCCGTGGACGAGGCAGTGGGCCAGGCCGAGGTGGAGAACACCGTCGATGCCGCCACCCTCACCGAGCTCGAGCAGCACGGCACCGAGGTCGGCGACGACCACGGCGACGGCAAGGGCCACGAGGAGGAGCACGCGGAAGAGGGCCACGGCCACGAGGAGGAGGCGGGCACGGACCCGCACATCTGGCTCGACCCGGTGAAATACGCGGAGGTCGCCCGGGGCGTCGGCAAAGCCCTGGAGAAGACCGACCCGGACCACGCCGCGGACTACCGGAAGAACACCGCGAAGCTCGTCGGCAAGCTCGAGGGGCTGAACAAGGAGTTCGACGACGGCCTGAAGAACCGTTCAACCGACACCTTCATCACCACCCACGCCGCGTTCGGCTACCTCGCCGAGCGCTACGGCCTGGACCAGGAGGCCATCGCGGGCCTCGACCCCGAGTCCGAGCCCAGCCCGGCCCGGGTGAAGGAACTGCACGGGATCGCGAAGCGGGAGAAGGTCAGCACGGTCTTCTTCGAGACGATCACCAGCGGCAAGACCGCCAAGACCCTGGCAGGCGACACAGGGCTGAAAACTGATGTACTCGACCCGCTCGAGGGGATCAACGACAAGTCCCAGGGCGGGAACTACCTCGAGGTCATGCAGTCGAATCTCAAGAACCTGCGACAAGCTCTCGGGGCCAAGTGACCCAAGTGACCCAAGTGACCCAGGTGACGTACCTGACGGAGGCACCCATGGCAGGCCAGCGGGCGACGGGGCGCGCGGACGACGGGCAGCCGGTCATATCCCTGCGCGGGGCGACCGCATCGCTCGGTTCGCGGCCGGTTCTGCGCAACGTCGACCTGACCGTGCGGCGCGCCGAGGTCGTCGCGCTGCTGGGTGCGAACGGCTCCGGCAAGTCCACGGCCGTACGCGCCGTGGTCGGCCAGGTCCCGCTGACCGGCGGCGAGTTGGAGCTGTTCGGCGCCCCGCAGCGGCGCTTCCGCGACTGGGCGCGCATCGGGTACGTACCGCAGCGCACCACCGCCGCGAGCGGGGTGCCCGCCACGGTCCGCGAGGTCGTCTCCGCGGGCCGGCTGGCCCGGACGAGGCTCGGCAGGCTGGGCAGGGCAGACAAGGCGGCGGTGGACCGGGCCATAGGGCTGGTGGGCATGGCCGACCGCGCGAGGACCGACGTCAACGCGCTGTCCGGCGGCGAGCACCAGCGGGTGCTGATCGCCCGCGCCCTGGCCGGCGAACCCGATCTGCTGATCATGGACGAACCGATGGCCGGTGTGGACCACGCCAGCCAGGACGTGCTCGCCGACACCCTGCGCGAGCAGGTGGGCGCGGGCACCACCGTGCTGCTCGTACTGCACGAACTCGGCCCCTTGGAGCCGCTGATCGACCGCGCGGTGGTGCTGCGCGACGGCTGTGTCGTCCACGACGGGCCCCCGCCGGAGGCCGTGGGACAGCACGCGCTGCCCGGCCACGACCATGTGCACCCGCACAGCGGCGGGAGCGCCGAACCGATCAGAACGGGGCTGCTGACGTGATGGAGATCCTCACCTACGACTTCATGCAGCGGGCGCTGCTGGCCGCCGTCCTGGTGGGCATCACCGCACCCGCCGTGGGCATCTACCTCGTCCAGCGCCGCCAGGCGATCATGGGCGACGGCATCGGGCACGTCGCGCTGACCGGTGTCGCGCTCGGCTTTCTGACCGGCACCAACCCGGTGTGGACGGCCGTCGCGGTCTCCACGCTCGGCGCAGTGCTGATGGAGCTCATCCGCTGGTACGGCAAGGCGCGCGGCGATCTCGCCCTCGCGATGCTCTTCTACGGCGGTATGGCGGGCGGCGTCCTGCTGATCAACCTCGCCCCGAACGGCTCCAACGGCAGCCTCACCACCTATCTCTTCGGCTCGATCACCACGGTCTCCCAGGAGGACGTGGTGACGATCTGCTTCCTGGCCGCCTTCGTGGTGCTCATTACGCTCGGGCTGCGGCGGCAGTTGTTCGCTGTCTGCCAGGACGAGGAGTTCGCGCGGGTCACCGGCCTGCCCGTACGGCTGCTGAACCTGCTGCTGGCCGTCACCGCCGCCGTCACGGTCACCGTGGCCATGCGGGTCGTCGGCCTGCTCCTGGTCAGCGCCCTGATGGTGGTGCCGGTCGCCGCCGCCCAGCAGGCCACACGCGGCTTCGCGATGACGCTGGCGTCCGCGGTCGGCATCGGGGTCGTCGTCACCCTCTCGGGGACCGTGTACTCCTTCTACGTGGATGTTCCGCCCGGCGCGAGCATCGTCGTCCTCGCTATCGGCGTTTTCGCGCTGATCACCGCGCTCGCCGCGCCGGTGGCGAGAAAACGGGCACGCAGAGCGGCCGCGGCCGACGAGCAGTGCGCCCTTGAGGTGCCGGGTTCCGGCCACTCGGGGGACGACGTCAAGGTGTGAGGGTGTTGCCGCTTCCACCGGTGCGAACTGGCACAATGGCCACTGGTAGGGGCGGATGGTGAGCAGAGGAGGCAACGGTGGCTACCGCGGGGAGCAGTGAAATGAACGCAGCCCCAGTGCGGGGCCGGTCGACCCGGCAGCGCGCCGCAGTGGCGGCCGCCCTCGACGAGGTGACGGAGTTCCGCAGCGCGCAGGAACTGCACGACATGCTCAAGCACCGCGGCGACTCGGTCGGCCTGACCACCGTCTACCGCACCCTGCAGTCGCTCGCCGACGCGGGCGAGGTCGATGTCCTGCGCACCAGCGACGGCGAGTCCGTCTACCGGCGCTGCAGCACCGACGACCACCACCACCATCTGGTGTGCCGCGTCTGCGGCAAGGCCGTCGAGGTGGAGGGCCCGGCAGTCGAGAAGTGGGCGGACCAGATCGCGACGGACAACGGATTCGTCGATGTCGGCCACACGATCGAAATCTTCGGTACGTGCGGGACCTGCGCCGCCACGGCGAAGTCCTGACCTGCCCGGCTGCCACCACGTACCGAACTGACCCGCCCGGCTGCCACCCCGCGCGCACCTGACCGGTTCGGCCGTCCCCCGCGCGCACCTGACCGGTTCGGCCGTCCCCCGCGCGCACCTGACCGGTTCGGCCGTCCCCCGCGTACAGACCTGATCGGGGGATTGACCGGGGTCCGATGGGGTCCGACCGGAAGCAGCCCGGATCCGCCCCAGGGCCCGACCTCCACCATGAGCCCGGTTCTGCGGCTCAGCAGGGTTGGCTGAGGGGCCCCGGGACGGAAGGCATCAGGAAGCGGGAGGAACGGCGGGCTCGTTCGGGTCCGCACCACCGAAGCGGCGGTCCCGCGAGGCGTACTCCAGGCAGGCCCGCCACAGATCACGCCGGTCGAAGTCCGGCCACAGCACGTCCTGGAAGACCATCTCGGCGTAAGCGCTCTGCCAAATCAGGTAGTTGGAGGTGCGCTGCTCGCCGGACGGGCGGACGAAGAGGTCCACATCCGGCATGTCCGGGTGGTACAGGTACTTCCCGACGGTCTTCTCGCTGACCTTCGACGGGTCGAGCTTCCCCGCCTTGACGTCCTCCGCGATCTTCGCCACCGCGTCGGCGATCTCCGCACGGCCGCCGTAATTGACGCAGAAGTAGAGCGTCATGGCGTCGTTGTCGCGGGTCTGCTCCTCCGCGATCTGCAGCTCCTGGACGACCGACTTCCACAGCTTCGGCATCCGGCCGACCCAGCGGATCCGGATGCCCATGGCGTCCATCTCGTCGCGCCGGCGGCGGATGACGTCGCGGTTGAAGTTCATCAGAAAGCGCACCTCGTCGGGCGAGCGCTTCCAGTTCTCGGTGGAGAAGGCGTACAGGGAGAGGTTCTTGACGCCCATCTCCAGACAGCCCCTGAGGACGTCCAGGACGACGGACTCGCCGACCTTGTGCCCCTCGGTGCGCGGCAGGCCGCGTTCCTTGGCCCAGCGGCCGTTGCCGTCCATCACGATCGCCACATGGTTCGGTACCAGCTCGCTCTGGATCCTCGGCGGCCGTGCGCCGGAAGGGTGCGGCTCGGGTACCTGATATTCGCGGCGGGTACGGCCCAGAATCCCGCGTCGTGCCATGCGCTCCACGTCTCCGTTCTCGACTGCTTCTCTACGTAACTCAGCTGCTGCTTTACGTACTTCTCGGGTACTTATCCGGCACTCGGCTACTTCTCCACATACCGGAGCGAGCGCAGACCGCGCTCCAAGTGCCACTGCAAATACGCCGCCACGAGACCGCTGCCCTCCCGTACGTGCTGGGCCTCACACGCGTCCGCCGTCTCCCAGTCCCCTGTCAGCAGGGCGCCGAGCAGCGTCAGCGACTCCGCCGAGGGTACGACGCTGCCGGGAACCCGGCACTCCGCGCAGACGACGCCGCCCGCGGCGACCGAGAAGAACCGGTTGGGGCCAGGCATCCCGCACCGCGCGCACTGTCCGAAGCTCGGTGCGTAGCCGTTGACGGCGAGGGAGCGGAGAAGGAAGGCATCGAGGACGAGGTGCGGCTGGTGCTCGCCGGCCGCGAGCGTGCGCAGGGCCCCGACCAGCAGCAGGTACTGCTGCACGGCGGGCTCGCCCTCGTGGTCGGTGAACCGCTCGGCCGTCTCCAGCATGGCGGTGCCGGCGGTGTAGCGGGCGTAGTCGGTGACGATGCCGCCACCGTACGGAGCGATGGTCTCGCTCTGGGTGCACAGCGGAAGCCCACGGCCGACGAGTTCGCTGCCACGGGCGAAGAACTGCACGTCGACGTGGGAGAACGGCTCCAGCCGGGCCCCGAACTTCGACTTGGTGCGCCGCACCCCGCGGGCGACGGCCCGCACTCGGCCGTGCCCCCGCGTGAGCAGCGTGATGATCCGGTCCGCCTCACCCAGCTTCTGGGTGCGCAGCACGATGCCGTCGTCGCGGAACAGGCTCATGCGGCCATTGTCCCGTACGGAGCAGCCGACGACGGCCGCCGGGGGCGTCCGGTACGCCGCCGGAGGCAACCGGGCCGCGCCCGTGACCGCGACCCTTCACCGCCGGGCGCGGTCGGGCGCCGCCGGCTTGCCCCCAGGCCCGGCTCGGACGGGCGCGCCACGGGAGGCCGGACGGCCCTCAGGAGGGCATACGGGCCGCCGCGGCGAGCAGAAGCTCGGTCTCCTCGTGTCCCATGAGGAGGGCGCGGCCCACGGCGGTCAGGGCCTCGCGCTCGGCGGGGCTGTACGGGCCGTCGGCGAGGGCGATGCGGGCGCCCTGCAGCAGGATGCCCTCTCGGCCGGTGGGCGCCAGGTGCGGGGCGAGGGGCTCGAGGGCCTCGTGGAGTTCGATGGCGAGGGCGGTGCCGCCTTCAAGGCCGTCCTCGAAGCGGCCGGGCAGCCGCCCGGTGTCGGCGGCCAGCGCCTCGACGAGGGCGAGCAGCTGTTCACCCGTGCAGTCCTCGAATCCGGCGCCGCGCACCGCGACGACTGCGGTTTCCCGGACCGTACGGTCCTCGGCGCCCCCGGCCGCGAGTACGGCGAGGGCGACGGTGTGCACGGCGTCGCGGAGCATCGCGGAGAAACGGACGGTCGTGGGGTGGTCGAGCGCCTCGGCGCCGAAGCGGCGGCGGCAGGAGGAGCATTCGACGACGGGGCCGGCGGCGCCGCGCGGCAGCAGCGGCAGGCCGAGCACGGCCAGCTTCCTACGGCCGGTGCGGCGGCGGTAGTTGCGGTCTCCCCCGCACTCGGGACAGAAGAACTCTCCGTCGCCGACCGTACGCCAGGTCGTGCGCATTCCCCACACGCTCTGCATTGCGCACCTCCGGCGCATTAGCCCCAATTATCCCGCTACGGACCGCCGCCACTCGGTGACTCTTCGGCAACGGCGCCGTGTGGAGGTGATGTTAACCACATCCTTGATGTGACGTCAGCACCCTGTACGGGGGCAACCGCCGCCCAGCGCGCGGCAGGGGCCACGAAGCGGCTTCCGACCTGCGACGGTGCTCCGAGGGCGACCGCGGCCGCAGCGGAAGCAGCGGCGCAGATCACACCACGCACCGCGCCCCCGCGCTCTCGGTGGAGCGCGGGGGCGCGGTGAGGGGCGGTGGGTGCCGCTGTGGGAGCAGTTGTGCGGGTGGTGCCGGGGGCAGAGTCATTCGATCAAGACCGGGCAGCCCGGTTGACCGCGGCGACAACCACCATTAGCGACGCACACGTGGTGCTGGCGGCAGTCATACGTTCAGGGCCGGGCGGCCCGGTTCACCGCGGAGACAACCACCTTCATCGACGCGCGAGTGGCGCCGGCGGCAGTCATGCAGTCAAGACCGGGCAGCCCGGTTCACCGCGGAGACAACCGCCTTCAGCGAAGCGCGGGTGGTGTTGGGGTCGATGCCGATGCCCCACAGCACCTTTCCGTCGATGGCGCACTCGATGTACGAGGCGGCCTGAGCGCTGGCGCCCTCGCTCATCGTGTGCTCGGAGTAGTCCAGCAGCCGGGCGTCGATGCCGGTCGCCGCGAGCGCCTCGAAGAACGCCGAGATCGGGCCGTTGCCGGTGCCCGTCAGGACGGTGTCCACACCGTCGACGACCGCCTCGACGGTGAGCGCGTCGCCGCCGTCCGTCGTGGTGGAGGTCTGCGCGGAGCGCAGCGCGATCCGGCCCCAGCTGTTGTCCGGGGTGGGCAGGTACTCGTCCTGGAAGGCGGACCAGATCTGCGCCGGGGTGATCTCGCCGCCGTCGGCGTCGGTCTTGGCCTGGATGATCTTCGAGAACTCGATCTGCATCCGGCGCGGCAGGTCCAGCTTGTGGTCGTTCTTCAGGACGTAGGCGATACCGCCCTTGCCGGACTGCGAGTTGACCCGGATGACCGCCTCGTAGGAGCGGCCGACATCCTTGGGGTCGATCGGCAGATACGGCACGGCCCACTCGATGTCGTCGACCGTCGCGCCCTGGGCCGCGGCTTCCGCCTCCATGGCCTCGAAGCCCTTCTTGATGGCGTCCTGGTGGGAGCCGGAGAAGGACGTGTAGACCAGATCGCCCGCGTAGGGGTGGCGCGGGTGGATGGTCATCTGGTTGCAGTACTCGGCAGTGCGGCGGATCTCGTCGATCTGCGAGAAGTCGATCTGCGGGTCGACGCCCTGCGAGAAGAGGTTCATGCCCAGCGTCACCAGGTCGACGTTCCCGGTGCGCTCGCCCTGCCCGAACAGGCAGCCCTCGATCCGGTCCGCGCCGGCCATGATCGCCAGTTCGGCGGCGGCGACGGCCGTACCGCGGTCGTTGTGCGGGTGGACCGACAGGCATACGTGCTCGCGCCGCGACAGATTCCGCGACATCCACTCGAAGCGGTCGGCGTGCGTGCTGGGGGTCGAACGCTCCACGGTGGCGGGCAAGTTGAGGATGATCTCGCGGCCCGGCTCGGGCTGCCAGACGTCCATGACCCCCTCGCAGACCTCCAGCGCGAAGTCCAGCTCGGTGTCGGTGAAGATCTCGGGGCTGTACTGGTAGCCGAAGGCCGTCTCGTCGCCCAGCAGTTTCTCGGCGTACTCCATGACCAGCCGGGTGCCGTCGACGGCGATCTGCTTGACCTGGTCGCGGCTGCCGCGGAAGACGACCCGGCGGAAGACCGGGGCGGTGGCGTTGTAGAGGTGGACGGTGGCGCGGTTCGCGCCGCGCAGCGACTCCACCGTGCGCTCGATCAGTTCCTCGCGCGCCTGCGTCAGTACGGAGATCGTCACATCCTCGGGGATCGCTCCCTCTTCGATGATCGACCGTACGAAGTCGAAGTCGGTGGACCCCGAGGACGGGAAGCCGACCTCGATCTCCTTGTAGCCCAGGCGCACCAGCAGGTCGAACATCTCGCGCTTGCGGACCGGGGACATCGGGTCGATCAGTGCCTGATTGCCGTCCCGCAGGTCGGTGGACAGCCAGCGCGGCGCCTGGGTGATGCGGCGCTCGGGCCAGGTGCGGTCGGGGATGTCCACGGCCTCGTAGCGGCCGTACTTGTGCACGGGCATTCCGGAGGGACGCTGGGTGACCGAGGCGGCGGTGATGGGCGTGGGGCGACCGACGGAATGCTCGGACATCTCGGGGTTCATGTGCGCTGGGCTCCTGTCGAAGGGCTTCGACGGCCGACGGTGGGCAACACCGAACTCCGCGGGGAGGGGGTCGGCCTCGACTACAGGCCCTCGCCGCGGCGGCTAAGGAGAAGCAGCCCGAAACGCATGATGTGCAGCAGCGTAGCCGAGCCGCCCGGCGGGCACCGAGTCCGTTTCAGTATGCAAGACGTGAGGGCCGTAACGGCCGAAGAGTGGCGGATCACTCCATTTCACTAATCATGGTCGCAACCAGTGACAGCACGCTGACCGCGTGCCACATTGCGCTGCATGACCGCTTATGCCGTACATCCCGTGTTCTGCACCATCATCCCGCCCCACGTCCTGGACAAGCTCGCCCGGGCCGACGACCCCGCACTCGCCGCGCCCGCCCGGCGGACCCTGGAGCACGACGCCGCTCAGCGCACCCGGCGTCGGCTCACGACGGTCCTGGGGGCGCCGGCCGTCGCCCAGAAGGGTGAGCCGGAGAAGCCGCACCGCACCATCTCCGACGCCGAGCACCGCGAGCAGCTGCCGGGCCGTACGGTGCGCGGCGAGGGCGACGAGCCGACCGGGGACGCGACCGTCAACCGCGCCTACGCCGGGCTCGGCGCCACCTTCGAACTCTTCCTCAAGGCCTGCTCCCGGAACTCCATCGACGGCGCCGGGCTGCCGCTGGACGCGACCGTGCACTACGGCGAGAACTACGGCAACGCGTTCTGGGACGGCGAGCGGATGGTCTTCGGCGACGGTGACGGCGAGATCTTCCTGGACTTCACCATCCCGGTGGATGTCATCGGCCACGAGCTGACGCACGGCGTCACGCAGTACACCGCGAACCTCGAGTACTTCGGCCAGTCTGGTGCGCTGAACGAGTCGGTGTCCGATGTCTTCGGCTCGCTGATCAAGCAGTACTCGCTCGGCCAGACCGCCGGCGAGGCCGACTGGCTGATCGGCTCCGGCCTCCTCGCCCCGCGCGTCTCGGGCGTGGCGCTGCGCTCGATGAAGGCCCCGGGCACGGCGTACGACGACGACGTCCTCGGCAGGGATCCGCAGCCCGCCAACATGGAGGACTACGTCCGCACCGGGCGCGACAACGGCGGCGTGCACATCAACTCCGGTATCCCCAACCACGCGTTCTACCTCGCCGCCACAGCGCTCGGCGGTCACGCCTGGGAGCGCGCGGGGCTGATCTGGTACGACGTGCTGACCGGTGGGGAGCTGGCCACCGACGCCGACTTCGCCGCCTTCGCCCGCCTCACGGTCGCCGCCGCACGCTCCCGTTACGGCGAGGGCAAGGAGCACCAGGCGCTCCTGAAGGCCTGGTCTCAGGTGGGGGTCCGGACGACCCGCTAGGACGCCGGGAGAGCCCGGGAGAGCCCGGGAGAGCGCGGGAGGGGCGCGGAGAGGCAGCGGAGAGGACCGGGGAGGCAGAGGGCCCGGGGAAAGAGGGCCGGGGAGGACAGGACCGGAGGAGGACCGGAGAGGGCCGGGGAGGGGGTTCCAGACCCTCCTGGGCCATCGTCTCGGGCCATGGGGACAGAGGCGCCCGGAAACGGGGTACAGATGGACCCATGCGTATTCAGGTGAGGCGCACCGGAGGGTTCGCGGGCATCGAGCACCATGCCGAGGTGGACACCTCGGGACGGGCCGACGCCCAGGAGTGGCACGCGCTGGCCGAGGAGGCGGCGTCCGGCGGCCGGCGGACGCCCCCGATCGGCGTACCCGACGGCTTCAGCTACCAGGTCACGATCGACGACAGCACGTTCTACTGCTCGGACCCACGGCTCAGCGAGTCCCAGCGGAAGCTGATCTCGCGGGTGCTGAAGGAGGGCGCGTAGCGGCGGCGCGACGGGGTTACGGCAGCCCGGAAGCCCGGTGTCCGCAGCTGCCCGGGAGCCTGCTGCCCTTTCGGTCCCGGCAGGAGGCCCGTAGGCGGCGCGGCTCAGAAACCGACCCAGCTTCCACCGCTGCCGGGGCCCCGCTGCCGGCCCCTGGAGATGTCGACACGCGGGTCCTGCTGCGCCCACCGGGAGACGACCCACAGCCCTCCTCCCCCGGTCCACCGTCGGAAAAAGGCCTACGCGGCGTGGCTCAGAAACCCAGCTTCCGCAGCTGCTTGGGATCCCGCTGCCAGTCCTTGGCGACCTTGACGTGCAGGTCCAGGAAGACCGGGGTGCCGAGCAGCGCCTCGATGTGCTTGCGCGACTTCATCCCGACCTCCTTGAGCCGGGCGCCCTTCGGGCCGATGACGATGCCCTTCTGGCTGGGCCGCTCGATGTAGACAAAGGCGTGGATGTCCAGCAGCGGCCGGTCCGCCGGGCGGTCCTCGCGCGGCAGCATCTCCTCGACCACGACGGCGATCGAGTGCGGCAGCTCGTCCCGTACGCCCTCCAGCGCGGCCTCGCGGATCAGTTCCGCGACCATGACCTGCTCGGGCTCGTCGGTGAGGTCGCCCTCCGGGTAGAGCGTGGGGCCCTCCGGGAGGAGCGGCACGAGAAGGTCGGCGAGCAGGGAGACCTGGTGGTCGCCGGTCGCCGAAACCGGAATGATCTCCGCCCACTCGATGCCGAGCTCCTCGCCGAGCTGGGAGACGGCGAGGAGTTGCTCGGCGAGCTGCCTGGATTCCACCAGGTCGGACTTGGTGACGATCGCGACCTTCGGAGTCTTCTTGATACTCGCGAGCTCGCCGGCGATATAGCGGTCGCCGGGGCCGATCTTCTGGTCGGCGGGCAGGCAGAAGCCGATGACGTCGACCTCGGCCCAGGTGGTCCGTACGACGTCGTTCAGCCGCTCACCGAGCAGTGTGCGGGGCTTGTGCAGGCCGGGGGTGTCGACGAGGACGAGCTGCGCGTCGGTGCGGTGCACGATGCCCCGGACGCTGTGCCGGGTGGTCTGCGGCCGGCTGGAGGTGATCGCCACCTTCGTCCCGACCAGTGCGTTGGTCAGGGTCGACTTGCCCGCGTTGGGACGGCCGACGAAGCACGCGAAACCCGAGCGGTGCGGGGTCGCCTCCGGCGCGGCCTGGGGGGAGGAAGGTGCACTCATGGCGCCCATTCTCCCCGATCGTCCAGCCCTGCCCGACCAGTGGCCGTGCGGGCTCCGTCAGCCGGCGGCCACGGAGGCGCGCAGCGTGCCGTCCGGAGCGGCGAGGAGGACCGGGGTGCCGGGGCCGCCGAGATCGCGTACGGCGGCGCGATCGGCCTCCGCGCTCTCCGCGGCCTCGCTGACGACGACGGCGGCCTCCAGGGACTGCGCGCCGCTGGCGACCGCCATCGCGACGGCGGCCTGGAGAGCGCTGAGCTTGAGCGATTCGAGTTCGACGGTGCCGGCGACGTACGTCCGGCCGGTCTCGTCCCGTACCGCCGCTCCCTCGGGCACCGAGTTCCGCGCCCGGGCGGAACGGGCCAGCGTGATGAGCTTGCGGTCTTCCAGGTCCAGGTCAGCGCTGTCGTTCATGGGACGAGCATAGAGAGCGGCGTATCGCGCTCCGCGTCGAGGTCGGCCGACGGCCGGTGACCGGCGGATCGAGCGGCGAAGCCTCTCCGGGGAGGCCGGCCGGGCACTGCGGCTCGGGGCATCCCGCAGCCGCTGCCGCTCGGGACTTCCTGTGGTCGCGCGGCTCGGGGCGTTCCCCCGGGCAGCTGCCGCTCGGGGGCGTACTGCTGGGGACCGGCCATGGACGCGGCGGTTGGGCGCCGGGTGGTGGCCTGGCGGTTGGGCGCCGGGTGCCGACCGCGCGTCGTGGCCGCGGTGGCGGGGCCCATCGCGATCGGCTCAGCTCGGGCCGGCACAGGGTTGCGGCTGCGACACCCGTGAACTGCCCCGGTCCTGCGCCCCTTTCGGCTGCCGGGACCGGGAGTCAGGGCTACGCTCCCCGCGTGGAGATTCGTCGGATCAGCGAGCCCGAGGCCGTCGTCGCGGCAAGCCATCTCTTCGACGACGCGCCGGAGCCGGAGGCGACCGAGCGGTTTCTGGCCAGCAGCACCCACCACCTCCTGATCGCCTACGTCGACGAGGAGCCGGCGGGCATGGTCACCGGCGTCGAGACCACCCACCCGGACAAGGGGACCGAGATGTTCCTCTACGAGCTGGGGGTGGCACCCGCCTTCCGCAGGCGCGGCATCGGGACGTCGCTGGTCTCCGCGCTCGCGGAGCTGGCCCGGAGCCGCGGCTGCTACGGCATGTGGGTGGCCACCGGGGAGGCCAACGCCGCCGCCCTGGCCACGTATGCCCGCGCCGAGGGCGAGCAGGAACCGGGCCAGGTGGTGCTGTCCTGGACCTTCCCCGGCCCTGGCTGACGGCGCCGAGGCCGGGCCCAGCCCGAGTCCCGCGCAGATCCCCCGCTGGATCTCCGGCCTACCGCTCCTCCCTGGAACGGACGGGCTCGGCATGGATACCACCACTGTTCGGGACCCGCCGACCGAGCAGACTGAAAGCCGCAATCGCCGCCCGGGGCGTCTCCCGTCCGGCTGCCCTCCCCCGAGGTAGGGACGGGCATCGCAAGGACACCGCGGCCGTTCCGGACTTCAGCCGGCCCGACCGAAGCCCTCAGTCGCCGCCCGGGGCGTCTCCCGGCTCGCTGCCTTCCTCCGTGGAACGGACCGGCTCGACCAGGACGGTGACGATCCTGTTCCGGCGCCCCGCAGGGGATTCCGCGGTCAGGCGGAGGGCCTTGAGCGAGGCGTCGGAGCCGTCCTCCGAGAGGTCCACCTCCGCTGTCGCCCCCGCGATCGGGACCCGGCCGAGGGATTTGGCCAGCAGTCCGCCGACCGTCTCCACGTCCTCGTCGTCCAGGTCGAGGCCGTACAGCTCGCCGAGGTCGCCGATGTCGAGCCGGGCCGTGACCCGGTACGTGCCGTCGCCGAGGTCCTCCACCGGCGGCAGTTCGCGGTCGTACTCATCGGTGATCTCGCCGACGATCTCCTCGAGGATGTCCTCGATGGTGACGATGCCGGCGGTGCCGCCGTACTCGTCGATGACCACCGCGACATGGTTGCGCCGCTGCTGCATCTCGCGCAGCAGATCGCCCGCGTTCTTGGTGTCGGGCACGAAGACGGCCGGCCGCATGGCCGTGGAGACCAGGTCGCTCTCGGCGTCCCGGTTGATATGGGTCTTGCGGGCCAGGTCCTTGAGGTAGACGACGCCGACGACGTCGTCCTCGTTCTCACCGGTCACCGGTATACGGGAGAACCCGGAGCGCAGGGCCAGGGTGAGTGCCTGGCGGATCGTCTTGGCCCGCTCGATGACGACGAGGTCGGTACGCGGCACCATCACCTCGCGGACGAGCGTGTCGCCCAGCTCGAAGACCGAGTGCACCATGCGGCGCTCGTCGTCCTCGATGAGGGACTCCTGCTCGGCCAGGTCGACCAGGGCGCGCAGCTCGGCCTCGGATGCGAAGGGGCCCTTGCGGAAGCCCTTGCCGGGGGTCAGCGCGTTACCGACGAGGATCAGCAGCTGCGGGATGGGGCCCATGATCCGGGCGAGCGGCAGCAGGACGTACGCGGCCGCGGTGGCCGTGTTCAGCGGGTGCTGGCGGCCGATGGTCCGGGGCGAGACACCGACGGCGACATAGCTGACGAGGACCATCACGCCCATGGCGACGAACAGCGCCTCCCAGGTCTCCTCGAAGTCCTGCAGGCAGACGTAGGTGACCAGCACGCCCGCCGCCATCTCGCAGGAGACGCGCACCAGCAGCGCGACATTGAGGTAGCGGGTCGGGTCCTCCGCGACGGCCATCAGCTTGGCGCTGCCGCGCCGCCCGGACCGTACGGCCTCCTCGGCGCGGAAGCGGGTCGTACGGGCGAGGCCCGCCTCGGCGCAGGCGGCAAGCCACGCGACGACCACCAGCAGGACCGCCGCCGCGATCAGTTGCCCGGTCATCGCGTGGTGGGGGCCGGGGACGGCCCTTCGATGCCGCGCTCGGCACGCCAGCCGTCGACGATCGCCTTCTGCAGGCCGAACATCTCGGCCTTCTCGCCCGCCTCCTCGTGGTCGTAGCCGAGCAGGTGGAGGACGCCGTGCACGGTGAGGAGCTGGAGCTCCTCGTCCATCGAATGCTGCGTCGGCGCCTCCTCCCCCTGCTTCTTCGCGACCTCCGGGCACAGCACGATGTCCCCCAGAAGACCCTGCGGCGGCTCCTCGTCGTCCTTCGCGGGCGGGCGGAGCTCGTCCATGGGGAAGGACATGACATCGGTGGGGCCGGTCAGATCCATCCACTGGATGTGGAGCTGCTCCATGGCGTCGGCGTCGACGACGATCACCGAGAGCTCGGAGAGCGGGTGGATACGCATCCGGGCGAGGGCGTAGCGGGCAACGTCCAGGACCGCCTGCTCGTCGATGTCCGTGCCGGATTCATTGTTGACGTCGATCGACATGGGGCTTCTGTATTACTTTCGGTGGATTGTCACAGTCCGTTGCGGCTGTCGTACTCGTCGTACGCGTCGACAATACGGCCGACCAGCTTGTGACGGACCACGTCACTGCTGTTGAGCATCGAGAAATGGACGTCGTCGACCCCGTCGAGGATCTCCCTGACCTGGCGCAGACCGCTCTTGGTGCCGCCCGGCAGGTCGATCTGGGTGACGTCACCCGTGATCACGATCTTGGAGTCGAAGCCGAGCCGGGTGAGGAACATCTTCATCTGCTCGGGGTTCGTGTTCTGCGCCTCGTCGAGGATGATGAACGCGTCGTTGAGCGTCCGGCCTCGCATGTACGCCAGCGGGGCGACCTCGATCGTCCCGGCCGCCATCAGCCGCGGGATCGAGTCCGGGTCCAGCATGTCGTGCAGCGCGTCGTAGAGCGGGCGCAGATACGGGTCGATCTTCTCGTAGAGCGTGCCGGGCAGGAAGCCGAGCCGCTCGCCCGCCTCGACCGCGGGCCGGGTCAGGATGATCCGGTTGACCTGCTTGGACTGCAGGGCCTGGACCGCCTTGGCCATGGCCAGGTACGTCTTGCCGGTACCGGCGGGGCCGATGCCGAAGACGACCGTGTGCTTGTCGATCGCGTCGACGTACCGCTTCTGGTTGAGGGTCTTGGGCCGGATGGTGCGGCCGCGGTTGGAGAGGATGTTCTGGGTGAGCACCTCGGCAGGGGTCTCGCCGCTCCCGCCCGCTGCCCCGTTCTCCTCGCGCAGCATGGCGATCGAGCGTTCCACTGCATCCTCCGTCATCGGCTGGCCGGTGCGGAGCACCAGCATCATCTCGTCGAACAGGCGCTGGACCATGGCGACTTCCTCGGAGTCACCGACCGCGCTGACCTGATTGCCCCGTACGTGGATGTCCGTCGCCGGGAATGCCTGCTCGATCACGCGCAGCAGGGAGTCGCCGGAGCCCAGGACCGTCACCATGGGGTGCTTGGCGGGAACGGTGAAGTGGGCGCGTGCCTGTCCCTGCGCGGGGGTGTCGGCTGTGGGTGTCTGAGTCATGAGCCGGCTCTCTGGCCTGCTGACCCTGCCTTCCGTGCTCGGCATGCCGTACGCGGTCCGTACGGCCTCTTGGCATTCCAAGAGTACGACGGAGCACCGACAACACCCGAGCGCTTTTCGGGTACGGCGGCGTCCCGATTTCGCGCGTACGGGGGGAGTCGCTCAGACCTGCCGGAACCCACTGCCTGAACCACTGCCTGAAAGCCGTGCCCGACCGCGCCCGGCGGCTTCGCTCCCGGCGGGTGCCGCTCAGCGCTGCCGGAAGCCGATCGTGGGAACCGCCCGGCGCAGCGGCCAGACGGGGGCTCCCTCGGACGGGGTGCGCGGCAGCCCCGCAGCGGCCAGCAGGTCGTCGAGGAAGGCGTAGTGGCGCAGCGCGGCCGCCTGGTCGTCGTGGGTCTTCACGTGCTGCCACCAGGCGGCGATCTCCATCCAGCCGGGGGCGGAGAGCGAGCCGCCGAACTCCTGGACGGAGAGGGCGGCGGTCAGGCCCGCGAAGGCGAGCCGGTCGGCCAGCGGCCAGCCGGCCAGGGTACCGGTGACGAAGCCCGCGACGAAGACGTCCCCAGCGCCGGTCGGGTCGAGCGCCTCGACGCGGATGGCGGGCACCTGGGCGGTCTCGCCCGTACCGCCGTCGACGGCGTACGCGCCCTCGGCGCCCATGGTGACGACGGCCAGCGGTACCTTCTCGGCGAGCGCGCGGGCGGCGGCACGGGGGCAGTCGGCGCGGGTGTAGCGCATCGCTTCCTCGGCGTTGGGGAGGAAGGCTTCGCAATGTGCCAGATCGGTGAGGGCGGCGAGCTCCCAGCGGCCCGTCTCGTCCCAGCCCACGTCGGCGAAGATCCGGCTGCCGCGGCGGGCGGCAAAGGAGATCCAGTCCTCGGAGCGGCCGGGGGCGAGGGCGGCGACGCAAGCGCGGGCCGGCGGCGGACACTCGGGGCCGGCCTCATGCTCGGGCACGGCGGGCGGCGGCGCCTCGTGGCCGTGCGAGACCATCGTGCGCTCGTCCTCGTAGGCCATGGACACGGTCACCGGCGAGTGCCAGCCGGGTACCCGGTGTGACGGGGACAGATCGATGCCCTCGCCGTTCTCGAGACTGTCCCAGCAGTAGTCGCCGTACACGTCGTCGCCGAAGGCCGCGGCGAGCGAGGTGCGCAGGCCCAGCCGGGCCAGCGCGGTGGCCATGTTGGCGACCCCGCCCGGGCTCGAGCCCATGCCGCGCGCCCAGGATTCGGTACCGCGGACCGGGGCGCTGTCCAGCCCGGTGAAGATGATGTCGAGGAAGACGGTTCCCGTGAGATAGACGTCGACGGCTGGGTCGGCGGGGGTACGGAGTCCGGCCAGCGGGTCGAGCAGGTGGCCGTTCGCCGCGGCGGCTGCCGCAGTCGGCGGACTGCCCGGTTCGGGACTCTTCCCGTCTCGTGTCATCACGTGTTGCTCCCTGGCCTCACCAAGGCCATACCACGATCGTTGCAGCTTGCACCACCTTTCCCAACGCGTGGACCGGGCCGGGCACGACGGCCGTCCCGAGCTTCGGCTGCGCTGGGCTTCAGCTGCCCCCGAACGTCGGCTGTCCCCGATTTTCGGCTGTCCCCGAACGTCGGGCTGTCCCCGGGCATCAGCGGATTCCGTGCTTCCGCCAGAAGGAGCCGAGGTCCTTTCCCGCTCCCGCGGCGTCCTGGGCGGCAGCCCGGAAGTCGGCCGTGGTGGACACGCCGTGCCAGTGGTCGCGGGCGTACTGCCGGAGCAGCTCCGCCATCGCCGGGCGGCCGATCTCCCGCTCCAGATCGTGCAGGGCGCACGCGCCGCCCACATAGGCGGCGGCCTTCCAGCTGCCGCCGCTCCGGGCCCAGTTGCCCATGGTGCGGGTGATCCAGGCCTCCTCGCGCTGCTGTTCACTCCCGCTCCGGCAGTCCCGCCGCTCGTGACCGCGGAACAGATCGTCCGCATACACCGCGAAGGCCTCGTCCAGCCAGGGTGCGCCGAACTGGTCGTTGCCGACGATGCCGTACCACCACTGGTGGGCCAGCTCGTGGACAGTCGCTTCCGCCTTCTCCTCCGACCGGAGGAGGACGAAGCCGGGGTACTCCATGTTGCCGGAGGTGGTGTCGAACCCCTCGTGCAGGACGAGATCCACCTCACCGTCCGGGTAGCGGCCGAAGCGCTCCCCGAAGTCGTCCATGGCGGCCCTGGCGTCCCGGCGCGCCTCCTCGGCATCGGACGCCGGGGTGCCCGCCGTCCAGAAGGAGTTGACCCGCACTCCGCGAGACGAGAACTCCGTCGCCGTACGGAACGGGCCGGCGGCCCAGGCGAAGTCCCGGGCCTGGAGCGCGGTGCTGGTGGTGACCGTACGGCCGCGGTCTCCCGGCCGGTCGGACGGTGTGCCGGTGGCGGGGACCTTCAGCGCCGACGGGTGGTTCAGCCGTACGCGGAAGTCGGCGGCGAGGGTGTAGTAGCTCTCGCCGAAGCCGACGTCCGGGTCGAGGTGCCAGCCCTGGTCACGGTCGCGTACGGCGAGCACCGGCACGGCATTGCCGAGGAAGCTGTACGGGCCGTGCCGCCCGAAGCGCTCGGCCTGGTCCGGCACGGCGATCGTCACGTCGAACGCGAGGGTGGTCCGGCCGCCGTGCGGCAGCGGCTCGGCCAGATCGATGCGCAGCGCCGTGCACCCGACGGAGAGCCCGCCCGGTTCCCCGCCCTCGATACGGCCGACTTCAACCGGCGGCGGCTCTTCCCGACTCCCGCACCCGTCCCCGGCGTTGCCCCACAGCCGCAGATACACCTCGTGCAGCGGCGTGCCCGCGGTGTTGGTGAACGTCACCGCCTCCCTGCCGGACCAGCGGGCACCCCTGCCGTCGCTGCGCAGCCCCACGTCGTAGTCGATCCGTGCGGGTCCGGCCTCGGTTCGCGGCGCTTCGGCTGCGGTCCTCCCCCGCGCCTCGCCCGCCGGGCCCGGGTCAGGGGCTGTGGCGCCGCCGGTGCCGGTCAGCAACGCGGCGAGTGCCAGGGTCGGCAGGGTGGTGCGAACGGTCGGCTTCATGGGGCGCAGCCTTGGGGAGACCGTGGTCGGACGGCCGGCGGGACTCGGCGGACGCCGCCATTTCAAGGCTACGCCGCATCGAACCGCGTCGCCTCACGATCATCGCGGCGCAGCGCGCGGCTGTTCTCCGGGGTCAGTTGCGCTTGGGCACCGGGACCCGGAGCAGATCGCGGGCGATGGTCAACTCACCCTCGAAACCGGCGGCCCGCGCCTGGCGTTCGAACTCCGCCGGGTCCCAGTAGCGCTGCGAGAAGTGAGTCAGCACCAGGTGGCGTACGCCCGCCCTCGCCGCCGCCCCGGCGGCCTGTCCTGCCGTCAGATGACCGTGGTCCTCGGCCAGTTGGGCTTCCTCGTCGAGAAAGGTCGACTCGATGACGAGCATGTCGCAGCCCTCCGCGAGGGCGTGCACGCCGTCGCACATCCGGGTGTCCATGACGAAGGCGAAGCTCTGCCCCCGGCGGGCCTCGCTCACCTCGTCGAGGGTGACCGTGCTGCCGTCGGCCCTGGTGAGCACGGACTCGCGCTGGATACGGCCGATGTCCGGGCCGCCGATCCCGTACGCCGTGAGCCGGTCCGGCAGCATGCGTCGGCCGTCCGGCTCGGTGAGGCGGTAGCCGAAGGCCTCCACGGGGTGGGAGAGCCTGCGGGCCTCCAGGGTGAAGTGCGGGCCGGAGGCGAGCACCCCGCCTTCCCCGGTGGCCGGCTCCTCGCGCAGCTGGACCGTCTCACGGTAGGCGGTGGAGTAGCGCAGCCGGTCGAAGAAGCGCTTGCCGCTCGCCGGGTAGTGCGCGGTGACCGGGTGCGGGACGCGGTCGAGGTTGATGCGCTGGATGACCCCGGCGAGGCCGAGGGAGTGGTCGCCGTGGAAGTGCGTGACGCAGAGCCGGTTGATGTCGTGTGCGGCGACGCCCGCGAGCAGCATCTGCCGCTGGGTCCCCTCACCCGGGTCGAAGAGGATCCCCTCGCCGTCCCAGCGCAGCAGATAGCCGTTGTGGTTCCTGTGCCGCGTCGGGACCTGGCTGGCGGTGCCGAGGACCACGAGTTCTCGTGACGACAACGGAATGCCCTTATCCGGGCGGCCAGTCGAGGCCGCGGCCCCCGAGCACGTGCGCGTGCGCGTGGAACACGGTCTGGCCGGCGCCCGAGCCGGTGTTGAAGACGACGCGGTAGCCGGTGCCGTCGACCTTGTCCTCCGCCGCGACCTCGCCCGCCTCGCGCAGCAGGTCGGCCGGGAGCTGCGGCTCGGCGGCCGCGAGGGTGGCGGCGTCCCTGTAATGCACCTTCGGGATGACGAGGACGTGAGTGGGTGCCTGGGGGTTGATGTCGCGGAACGCGACGGTCGTCTCCGTCTCGCGTACGACATCCGCCGGGACCTCCCCCGCGACGATCTTGCAGAACAGACAGTCGGCCTGCGGTTCTCCCGCCATGTGCCCGAGCCTCCTTCACCGAGTCCGGTGAGTACGATTCGATCAGTACGTCCGCATGCTAGTGCTCCCGGCGGTGACGGCGGGAGCGGCGCCCACCGCCCGTGCGGGCGGACGACCAGCTCCGAAGCCGGACGACGGTCCCGAACGTGGGATTACGCGTCGCCCGGCACGAGCAGCAACCCGCCGGGCTGGGCGGCCGGTCGACCCCCGGGCCAGAGCCACCGCCCGTACCCCGAGATCCGAGGTCGCCGCCGAACGGATACCCCTGACCACCCCGGGAGGCAGAGGACCTGCTGCCGTAGTGCGTCCGCACGAACAGCGAGTCCACCTTGCTCGCCGCGACCGGCCACAACCGGGGCCGTCACGGACCGCGGCTTCCCCCCGGCCGCCCCCTGCGCCGGGCGGCGGCCGGTTCCGGAACCGGCC
>NZ_JBEXKU010000025.1:0-62390 GCF_040609575.1 Streptomyces sp. NPDC004647
ACCGATCCGATCCCGGCGTCCCGACAGGCACGGGCAACGCGGACAGCGATTTCGCCACGGTTGGCGATGAGCACCTTGCGCACGATGGCTCCCTCCTTGAAACAAGGCGAGTTTAGGGACTGCCGACACGTCCTGCCGAGTCGACCCAGGGGGTGACCTTGCCCACACGGAGTGTCATCCGATCGTCGCCCAAGGGCCGAAATCCCTTGTCGCTCCACGGTACGCCGGGAAAACCCGTGGGGCCGTCAGCGCCCCGATGTGGTCAAGGTCTCTGCACAGTGGACCACTAGCAGGCAGCGGATCTTTGTTGACTCTCCACGAACGGGGGGCGGAATCTTTGCCCATCCGTTCCGTCTGCCGGGCATGGCGCAGAACCCTTGTGAATGGGATTACCCGTTAGTAGCGTGCGCGATGTCTTCCGTACATGCGGTAACTGAGAAGGTGGGTGGGCGTCGTGGCGCGCAGACCGGTGGCCGCGGTGGCGGCGGCGCTGCTGTTCCTGGAAGCGATCGGCATCGCGGTGGTCCATATGATCCTCGGCATCGTCGTGGACCGGCAGGACATGTCGCTCGCCGGCCTCGATCCGGGCGCGATGAGCCTGTCCACCTGGATCGCGGGCGCCCTCTTCGGCCTCTACCTGGGGCTGTGCGGATTCCTGTTGCTGCGCTGCGCCATGACCGACCGCGCCCCCGGCCGCTACGCCCGTATCGCGCTCATCAGCTGCGCCGTGGTCCACGGGGTGCTCGGTGCCCTCACCGTCGGGCTGGTCGGCTGGTTGGCCTTCGCCTTCATGATGGGTGTGTTCGGCCTGATCGTGCTGAGCGTGGTGGCGTACGGCGAGCGGCACGGCCCCGAGGACGCTCCCGCCGCGCCGCTCGAGGGCCCCAGCCCGGCCTGACCGCCCGTCCCCGGCTCCGGCGGGGGAGGCGTACCGGGGACACGAAATGTCGGCCGTTCGGGCCCGTTGCGCTCAGGCCCAGAGGTCGGTGATCCGCACGTCCAGATCGGCGAGCAGCCGCCGAAGCAGCGGCAGCGAGAGGCCGATGACATTGCCCGGGTCGCCGTCGATGCCGTCGATGAACGGCGACGAGCGCCCGTCGAGGGTGAATGCGCCCGCCACGTGCAGCGGCTCACCGCTCGCCACGTACGCCGCGACCTCCGCGTCCGTCGGCTCACCGAAGCGCACCGTGGTGGACCCCGTCGCGGATGCACGGCGGCCGTTCGCCACGTCGATCACACAGTGGCCGGTCCGCAGGACGGCGGAGCGCCCGCGCATCGACTTCCAGCGTGCGGTGGCGTCTTCGGCGTCGGCAGGCTTGCCCAACGCCTGACCGTCCAGCTCCAGGACCGAGTCGCAGCCCACGACGAGCGCGCCCGCGGCCTCGGGGCGTATCGACACCGCGGCCGCCTTGGCCTCTGCCAGTGCCCGCGCCAGATTCGCTGGGGAGTCCGCGGTGAGCGCGTCCTCGTCCACTCCGCTGACGAGCACCTCGGGCGTCAGACCGGCCTGCCGGAGCAGTCCGAGCCGGGCGGGCGAAGCGGAGGCGAGGACGAGCGTGCGGCGGTGTGCGGCGATGGGCTTCTCGGTCATGGAAGCCAGCGTATACAGCCGGGCGAAGCGGGCCGACGGGCTCAGAAGGCGCCCAGGATGAACATCATGATCACCATGGCGACCGCCAGAACCCGGCCCGCGCGGCGGAGCATCGCCTCGACGTCGCGCAGCTCCTTCGAGGGCTCATCGGTGGGGTCGGACCAGAGCATGGATTCGATGGTCCGACAGAAAAGACGGTGCCGCCTGAGTACGCGTACTCAGGCGGCACCGTCCGCAGGAACCAGTCGGACCGTTCACCTCGTCCAGTAGCTGCTGCTCACCTCGGCCAGTAGGTGCTGCGCCACGCCTTGGGGCCCGGCTGCGGCAGCGCGCGGCGCGGCACATTGCGCCCCTTGTCCGCCCACTCGTCCAGCTCTTGTGGCGCCACCGAGGCGGCTGAGGCCGCCGCGGCGCGGGCTTGGACCACCGCCAGTGCGGCGGCCAGCTCCTCGGGTGTCGGGTTGCCCCGCAGAACCTTGAACATACGCGCCTCCCAGCGGGCTCAGAGCGGGATGTTGCCGTGCTTCTTCGGGGGCAGCGCAGCGCGCTTGTTGCGCAGCGTACGCAGCCCGCGGACGACGTTGCGACGGGTCTCGGACGGCATGATCACCGCGTCGACGTAGCCGCGCTCGGCCGCCACGTACGGGTTGAGCAGCGCGTCCTCGTACTCGGCGATCAGCCGCGCCCGCACCTCCTCGGCCTGCTCCGGGGTCTCGGCCGCCGCGATCGTGCGGCGATGCAGGATGTTCACCGCGCCCTGCGCGCCCATCACCGCGATCTGCGCCGTCGGCCAGGCCAGGTTGAGGTCCGCGCCGAGGTGCTTGGAGCCCATGACGTCGTACGCGCCGCCGAAGGCCTTGCGGGTGATGATCGTGATGAGCGGGACGGTGGCTTCCGCGTAGGCGTAGATCAGCTTGGCGCCGCGGCGGATGATGCCGTTGAACTCCTGCTCGGTGCCGGGCAGGAAGCCGGGCACGTCCACGAAGGTGAGCACCGGCACGTTGAAGGCGTCGCAGGTCCGCACGAAGCGCGCGGCCTTCTCGGACGCGTCGATGTCCAGGCAGCCGGCGAACTGCATCGGCTGGTTGGCGACGACGCCGACCGGGTGGCCCTCGACCCGGCCGAAACCGGTGACGATGTTCGGCGCGAACAGCGGCTGCGTCTCGAGGAACTCGTTGTCGTCGAGGACGTGCTCGATGATCCGGTGCATGTCGTACGGCTGGTTCGCCGAGTCCGGGATCAACGTGTCGAGCTCGCGGTCCTCGTCCGAGGTCTCGAGGTCCGCCTCGTCGGGGAAGGCGGGCGGATCCGTGAGGTTGTTCGACGGGAGGTAGGACAGCAGCGCCTTGACGTACTCGATGGCGTCCTTCTCGTCACCCGCCATGTGGTGCGCGACGCCGGAGGTGCTGTTGTGCGTCCGGGCGCCGCCCAGCTCCTCGAAGCCGACATCCTCGCCGGTGACCGTCTTGATGACGTCCGGGCCGGTGATGAACATGTGCGAGGTCTTGTCGACCATCACCGTGAAGTCGGTGATCGCGGGGGAGTAGACGGCGCCGCCCGCACAGGGGCCCACGACGAGGCTGATCTGCGGGATCACACCGGAGGCGTGGACGTTGCGGCGGAAGATCTCGCCGTACAGGCCCAGGGCGCTGACGCCCTCCTGGATGCGGGCGCCGCCGGAGTCGTTGATGCCGACGACCGGGCAGCCGTTCCGCAGCGCGAAGTCCATCACCTTGACGATCTTCTGGCCGTACACCTCGCCCAGGGCGCCGCCGAAGACCGTGAAGTCCTGGGAGAACACCGCCACCGGGCGGCCGTCGACCGTGCCGTAGCCGGTGACGACTCCGTCGCCGTACGGACGGTTGCTCTCCAGGCCGAAGTTGGTCGAGCGGTGCCGGGCGAACTCGTCCAGTTCGACGAACGACCCCTCGTCGAGGAGAAGGTGGACGCGCTCACGGGCCGTCAGCTTGCCCTTCGCGTGCTGCTTCTCGACCGCGCGCTGAGAGCCGGCGTGCGTCGCCTCTTCGATGCGCCGCTGCAAGTCCGCGATCTTTCCCGCGGTGGTGTGATTGCTCTGATGGTTAAGCGGGGCGATTTCCGGCTCGGACATCGGGATGCGGCTCCTGCTCGTCCTCGGGGCTATGGGGGATAGGGGTAGGGGATTGGGTGGGAAACCGGGTCATGGGGGACATGGGTCGAGAGCGGCCCCGGATCCCTGGGCTATTCGGGCTACCGACTCGTAGCGTATCGGCGACGCTGCGCTATGGCAGTGCGGTGTTGGCCACACCTCCCGCCCTTCAAGGACGGCCGCTGAGCTGGTAGCGGCCGGTCGGCCGGTCCGGCGGGATCGGGCGGACGGGGCCTACGCTGGCCGCATGACGCCGCCGCCGCCGGGCACGCCCGGTAATCCGCAGCCCGACCGTCCCCCGGGCCGTTGGTCCGATCTGGAGCGTCCGCCGCTGAACGCGACGGCGCTGCGCCGCGCGCTCGTACGCCCGGGAGGGCTGTGGACCTCCTTCGACGTGGTCGAGGTGACCGGGTCGACCAACAGCGATCTGGCGGACCGGGCGCGGTCGGGGGCCGCCGAGGGGGCGGTGCTCGTCGCGGAGGAGCAGTCCGCGGGGCGCGGCCGGCTCGACCGGCAGTGGACCGCACCGCCGCGCTCCGGGCTCTTCTTCTCCGTACTGCTGCGGCCGGGATCGCCCGGGGCCGGGTCGGAGGAGGGTGTGCCGGTCGAGCGGTGGGGGTGGCTGCCGCTGCTGGCCGGGGTCGCCACGGCGAGCGCGGTCGCCCGGGCTGCGGGCGTCGATACGTCCCTGAAGTGGCCGAACGATCTGCTGGTGCAGGTCGGCGGCGCCCCTGGCGGGGCCGCCGGGGGCGGCGGTGAGGCCGGTGAGACCGGTGAGGAGCGCAAGGCCGGCGGGATCCTCGCCGAGCGGGCCGGCGGTACTTCCCCGGCGGCAGCGGAGGACACCTCCACCCGGGCCGAAGGTTCCGCGGGAGACGCTGTCGTGATCGGCATCGGGCTCAATGTGTCGCTGCACGAGGACGAGCTGCCGGTGCCGGGCGCGGCGTCGCTCGCGCTCGCGGGCGCGACGTCGGTGGACCGTGACCCGCTGCTGCGGGCCGTACTGCGTTCCATCGAGCAGTGGTACGCCGACTGGCGGGCCGTCGGCGGCGATCCGGGGGCCAGCCGGCTCCAGGAGGCGTACGCCGCGGGCTGCGCGACCCTCGGCCGGACCGTACGGGCCGAGCTCCCCGGTGGTCGCGAGCTGACCGGGGAGGCCGTGGCCGTGGATGGCGACGGCCGGCTCGTCCTCGCCACACAGGACGGCGTTCAGCAGCCGGTCGGGGCGGGTGACATCGTCCATCTCCGCTCCGCGACATGAGAGTGAGCTAGGGCACACCTGCCGTATCGTTATGGCTCCGGACCAGGCTGAGGCCTGGTGGGACCCCAGGCGGAGCGGCGAGAAGTGATCGGAAGGGCTGTGCGCAGGGATCGGACAGGGGGCGGGCGGTGACGGTGGACGACCCGGGCGCGGCCGGGGGCACGCCCCCCGGACCGGAGCACCGCACCGACGCCGCCGCTCCGGACGTATCGGATGTGACGGGTGCGCCGGATGCGTCGGGAGAGTCCGATGCATCCCATGGGCCTGGTGAACCGGATGTGTCCGGCGGGCCGGATGCTGCGGATGTGTCGAATGCGTCGGAAGTCTCCGATGCGGAGGATGCCGAGGATGCAGCCGTGGAGGGAGATCCGCTCGCTCTCCGGCTCGAACAGCTGATCCTCGGAGCGGAGCGGCGCTACACCCCCTTCCAGGCGGCACGCAGCGCCGGGGTCTCCATGGAGCTCGCCTCCCGCTTCTGGCGGGCGATGGGTTTCGCGGACATCGGCCAGGCCAAGGCCCTGACGGAAGCGGATGTCCTGGCGCTGCGACGGCTGGCGGGTCTGGTCGAGGCGGGGCTGCTGAGCGAGCCGATGGCTGTGCAGGTGGCGCGGTCCACCGGGCAGACGACGGCCCGGCTGGCGGAGTGGCAGATCGATTCGTTCCTGGAGGGGCTGACCGAGCTCCCGGAACCGGGGATGACCCGTACCGAGGTCACGTATCCGCTGATCGAGCTGCTGATGCCGGAGCTCCAGGAGTTCCTGGTCTATGTGTGGCGGCGTCAGCTGGCGGCCGCGACGGGGCGGGTCGTGCAGGCGCAGGACGACGAGGAGATGGTCGCCCGGCGGCTGGCTGTCGGGTTCGCGGACCTGGTGGGCTTCACGCGGCTGACCCGGCGGCTGGAGGAGGAGGAACTCGGCGAGCTGGTCGAGGCATTCGAGACCACGGCGGCGGACCTGGTCGCGGCGCACGGCGGCCGGCTCATCAAGACGCTGGGCGACGAGGTGCTGTTCGCCGCGGACGACGCCGGGATCGCGGCCGAGATCGGACTGCGCCTCATCGAGACGCTGGGGCACGACGAGACGATGCCCGAGCTGCGCGTCGGGATCGCCTTCGGGACGGTCACCACGCGGATGGGCGATGTCTTCGGGACCACGGTGAATCTGGCGAGCCGGCTGACCTCGATAGCGCCGAAGGACGCGGTGCTGGTGGACGGGGCGCTCGCGGAGGAGCTGATGCGCTCCGGGGACGCGCCGGAGTCGGAGGCGCAAGCCGCGGCGGAGGCGAAGGAGGACGAGGCGCTGGAGCCCGGGTACCGCTTCGCGTTGCAGCCGATGTGGCATCGGCCGGTGCGAGGCCTCGGCGTGGTTGAGCCCTGGCTGCTGGCCCGGAGGACGTGAGCGGGCCGACCGCCCGGCGGACCCGCGCACTCCCGTCCCCGCGCACTCCCGTCCCCGCGCACTCCCGTCCCCGCGCACTCCCGTCCCCGCGCGCTCCCGTCCCCGCGCGCTCCCGTCCCCGCGCACTCCCGTCCCCGCGCATCCCCGTCTCTGCCACCCCGCCCCCCGCGACCACTACCCCTGCGCCCCCGTCCCTCCTGCGCGTCGGCGGCTGCCGGTGCGATGATGCCTCGCGTCAGGTTTACGATCGTTAACCGGAGGCGCGGGATGAGCGAGCAGCGGTACGGGGAGTGGGTCGTCGTACGGCGCCATGGCGGGCATGTGGCCGAGCTGGTGCTCGATCGTGTCAAGGCCATGAACGCCGTCTCGACCGAGATGGCGCGGTGTCTCGCCCAGGCCTGCGCGGCGCTCGGTGAAGACCCCTCCGTACGGGTCGTCGTGCTGACGTCGAGTCATGAGCGGGCCTTCTGCGTCGGTGCCGACCTCAAGGAGCGCAACTCCCTCAGTGACGCCGAACTCGTACGCCAGCGTCCGCACACCCGGGCCGCGTACACCGGCGTGCTGGAGCTGCCGATGCCCACCGTCGCGGCCGTGCACGGCTTCGCCCTCGGCGGCGGTTTCGAGATCGCGCTGTCCTGCGATCTGATCATTGCGGACCCCACGGCCGTCGTCGGGCTGCCGGAGGTGTCCGTGGGGGTGATTCCGGGCGGTGGCGGTACGCAGCTGCTGCCCCGCCGGGTCGGGGCGGCCCGGGCGGCGGAGCTCATCTTCAGCGCGCGCCGCGTGGCGGCCGCGGAGGCCCGGGAGTTGGGGCTGGTGGATCAGCTGGTGGCCGAGGGCGAGGACCGCGTGGAGGCGCTCGGGCTGGCGGAGCGGATCGCCGGCAACTCCCCGGTCGGCCTGCGGGCGGCCAAGCGCGCCCTGCGGCTCGGGCACGGCCTGGACCTGCGGGCCGGTCTCGAGGTCGAGGACGCCGCCTGGCGGAGCGTGGCCTTCTCCGGGGACCGGGCGGAGGGCGTGGCGGCCTTCAACGAGAAGCGGAAGCCGGCATGGCCGGGGGAGTAGCTCCGTTTATCCTCACGAACGGGGCGAAAGACGCCAAATGTTCCTACGCTGGTGTGCAGGGTGTGCATGCGGTGACGGAACACGAGGTGACGGTGTCGGGTGAGAGCGGCGGAGGTGATGCGCGGCTGCGGGCCGTCGTGGGTCTGGCCCAGGCGATGGCCGCCGCGCAGACCCCGCGCGAGTCCGTACGCGCCGCCGCGGCGGGTGCCCGTCGCGCGCTGGGCGGGGACTTCGCCGCGATCTCCGAGTGGGAGCGCGAGCTGGGGCGGCTACGGGTGCTCGTCAATGTCGGCGAACTGGCGGAGGGCGAGGAGGAGTTTCCGGAGGACGAGTCCTATCCGGTGCACGAGTTCCCGGAGATCGCGGAGTTTCTGCATGAGCAGTGGTGCGGGGGCGGTGAGCCGAACGCCTGGGTGGAGACCGCGGACGGCCCGCCGCACAGTGCGTACTGCCACCAGCGGGTGGCCGCCCTGCGGAGGCGTGGGCGCAGTTGCTGTGTGGTCGCGCCGATCGTGCTGCACGGGCGGGCCTGGGGCGAGCTGTATGTGGCGCGGCGGACCGGGGAGCCCGTCTTCGACCGGGACGACGCGGAATTCGCGACCGTGCTGGCGGCCGTGACCGCGGCCGGGATCGCGCAGACCGAGCGGCTGGAGGAGGCGCGGCACCTCGCCTTCACGGACCCGCTGACCGGGCTCGCCAACCGGCGCCTGGTGGACCTGCGGCTCGATGAGGCGGTGGAGCGGCACCGGGAGGAGGGCACGGTCGTGAGCCTGGTCGTCTGCGACCTCAATGGGCTCAAGCGGGTCAACGATTCGCTGGGGCACGCCACCGGGGACCGGCTCCTGGAGCGGTTCGGCTCGGTGCTGTCGCTGTGCGGCGCCATACTGCCGGGCGCGCTGGTGGCGCGCCTCGGCGGGGACGAGTTCTGCCTGCTGGCGGTGGGACCGCCGGTCGACGACGTGGTGCGCGCGGCCGATGAACTGTGCCGCCGGGCATCCGAGTTGGAGTTCGGGGAGGGCGTCGCCTGCGGAGTGGCGTCCACCGGTGAGCCCATCGGGCCCCTCCAGTCCGCCCGCAGGCTGTTCCGGCTCGCCGACGCGGCGCAGTACAAGGCGAAGGCGGCGCGCTCCCAGAAGCCGGTTGTCGCGGGCCGGGAGGGACCCGACGACCCGGTCGTACGGCTGGCCGAGTCGCCCCCCGAGGGCGGGCCCGAGCGCCGCCGCTTCCGCCGGGACTGACGCCGCCCGGCCCGGCCTCCCTGACGTGTGCGAACCCACTCGTGACATCCAGGGTTTCAGTCTCTAAGGTGCCTGAATATGGATATGCAGACTGTGGTGGTGGGGACGTCCGGGACGAGCGCCGAGGACGTGATCGCCGTGGCACGCGGCGAGGCCAGGATCGAACTGTCCGCGGAGGCACTGGCCGCGCTCGCCGCATCCCGTGAGGTCATCGAAACGCTCGCCGCCAAGCCGGACCCGGTGTACGGCATCTCGACCGGATTCGGCGCGCTCGCCGTACGGCACATCAGCCCGGAGCTGCGCGCCCAGCTGCAGCGCAACATCGTCCGCTCGCACGCCGCGGGCATGGGCCCGCGCGTGGAGCGCGAGGTCGTCCGCGCGCTGATGTTCCTGCGGCTGAAGACCGTGTGCTCCGGCCGTACGGGCGTCCGCCCGGTGGTCGCGCAGACCATGGCCGACATCCTGAACTCGGGGATCACACCGGTGGTCCACGAGTACGGCTCGCTGGGCTGCTCCGGGGATCTCGCGCCGCTGTCGCACTGTGCTCTGACGCTTCTGGGCGAGGGCGACGCGGAGGGCCCCGACGGCGTCGTACTGCCCGCGCACGAACTGCTCGACGCGCATCGCATCGAGCCTGTCGTGCTGCGGGAGAAGGAGGGCCTGGCGCTGCTCAACGGCACCGACGGGATGCTGGGCATGCTGGTGATGGCCTGCGCCGACCTCGCGCGGCTGTTCACCGCCGCCGACATCACCGCGGCGCTCACCCTGGAGGCCCTGCTCGGCACGGACAAGGTTCTCGCGCCCGAGCTGCACGCCGTCCGCCCGCACCCCGGCCAGGCCGCCAGCGCCGCCAACATGCTGAAGGTACTGGCCGGTTCCGGCCTCACCGGGCACCACCAGGACGAGGCGCCGCGCGTCCAGGACGCGTACTCGGTGCGCTGCGCCCCGCAGGTGGCCGGCGCGGGCCGCGACACTCTCGCCCACGCGCGGCTCGTCGCCGAGCGCGAACTCGCGGCGGCCGTGGACAACCCCGTTGTCCTGCCGGACGGGCGGGTGGAGTCCAACGGGAATTTCCATGGCGCGCCGGTCGCCTACGTCCTGGATTTCCTGGCGGTGGTGGCGGCCGACCTGGGCTCGATCGCGGAGCGCCGTACGGACCGGCTCCTCGACCGGAGCCGTTCCCACGGCCTGCCGCCCTTCCTGGCCGGCGACCCGGGCGTGGACTCCGGTCTGATGATCGCCCAGTACACGCAGGCCGCGCTGGTCAGCGAGATGAAGCGGCTGGCCGTACCGGCGTCGGTGGACTCGATCCCGTCCTCCGCCATGCAGGAGGACCATGTCTCCATGGGCTGGTCCGCGGCCCGCAAGCTGCGTCACGCGGTCGACAACCTCGCCCGGGTCATCGCCGTCGAACTGGTCGCGGCGACCCGTGCGATCGAGCTCCGCGAGGGTCTCACCCCGGCGCCCGCGACGCGGGCGGTGCTGACGGCCGTGCGCGAGGCGGGTATCGAGGGCCCGGGCGGTGACCGCTTCCTGGCGCCGGATCTGGCGGCGGCGGACGTGTTCGTACGCTCGGGGCGGCTGTCCCACGCGGTGGAGTCGGTGACCGGGCCGCTGGCCTGATGCGGCGGGTCTGAACGTACGCCCCGGACCTGGTCCGGGGAGGCCCGCCCCGGTCCCGCGGGCCAGCACGTTCGGATCCGGTCCTGTTACGCGATCACCGGCCCGTCCGGCGGCGGGGTCGGACCGGTACGGGGCCGGATCGCGCCGGGGCCGGATCGCGGCGGGGTTCAGATCGCGGCGTTGCGGGAGCGGCGCGCGGCGGTGGCGACGATCGCCGCGCCGAATCCGAGGAAGAACGTGCCGCCCACCAGGTAGGGGGTCGTGTCGACGCTGCCGGTGTCGGCGAGGGAAAGATCCTTGGAAGCCGTGGCGTGCGAGGCCTGAGTGACCTGTGTGGCCTGTGGCCTGCTCTGTGAATCGGACTTGGCCGGCTCCGGGGTCGCATTCGCGGAGGGCACGAACCACAACGCGAACAACATCGAACCCGCGGCGGTGGCGGTCAGCAGCGGGCGGCGTGCGGACACGGAACGGACCCCCTTGTGGCGCTGGAGAATTGGCCGTCCCGGCAGATGTTAATGACTCGTGCGGGTCGTTTGAAAGTCGCGGTACCCGGGCGGCCTACGCTCCGCCCATGAGCACTCCTGAGACATCACGGTTCGTACGGCTTCGGGTGGAACTGGTACTGGAGGTCACCGACACGGGTGAACTCATCGGCGCCGCCCTCGATCACATCGACGGGGACGAGTCCCTGCCCGACGACGAGCGGGGCATCGCCCGGGCCGCGGTCCAGGAGGACGGCGCGGATGCGCTGGCCTATCTCGTCGACCCGTTCGACCTGGTCAGCAGCGTCCCCGGGGTGGAGCTGGCGCAGGCGTCCTGGAGCAGCGAACGGATCGACTACGACCCGGACGCGGTGGAGTGGGGCCTCGACGACGACGAGGAGGACGGCTTCGGTGATGTCGGCTGGATCGGTGAGGATGGAGAGCGCCCGGATGGGGAAGGCGACGCCGGGAGGCCGTGAGGGCCGGCTCGGAGGTGAAGTGAGGGGCCGACCCGGACGGCGGAGGGTCGGCTCGGAAGACTGCGGGCGTACCTCGGGCGTACCTCGGGCGTACCTCGGGCGTAATCCGGGGCGTACTCAGGGTGCGCCGAGGCTGCTGCCGTACGTGTCCTTCCCCACAATTTTCGCCGACCAGGGAACCGGACGAATAGGAATAGGTGTTCAAGAGGGTAGTAGCCGGGACGTGTGTGCCCCATCGCCCGGCTCGGGGATTCAGGGGAACCAGTAGCAATGGAGAAGCGTGTGATGACGGACGGTAAGCGGCGCAAAGGCCTGGCGGCCGCGGCTGCGCTGCTCGGCGGCGTGCTGGCGCTCACGAGCTGTAGCGACAGTGACGATGGGGGCGGTACCGGCGACCGCGCGAAATCGCAGGCCCAGGTGGACGAGCAAGCCGCCAAGGACGCCTCCGACGCCCGAATAACGATCACGCCGAAGGACGGCGCCGACAACGCCGGGATCAACAGCGACGTCCGGGTCAAAGTGGCCGACGGCAAGCTCACCAAGGTGACGATGACCGCCGTCGAGACCGGCACCGACGTCCCCGGCACGCTCTCCTCCGACGGCAGGTCCTGGCAGCCGGGCGGCCAGCTGGAGCGCTCCACCAAGTACAAGATCACCGCGAAGGCGGAGGACTCCGAGGGCCGCTCTGCGACCGAGAACTCCACCATCACCACCGTCTCGCCGGACAACAGCTTCATCGGCAACTTCACGCCCGAGGACGGCTCGAAGGTCGGCGTGGGCATGCCCGTGTCGATCAACTTCGACAAGGCGATCACCAATAAGAAGGACGTCGAGTCCGGCATCAAGGTCACCTCGAGCAGTGGCCAGAAGGTCGTCGGCCACTGGTTCAACGCCAACCGTCTGGACCTCCGGCCGGAGGAGTACTGGAAGGCCGGCTCCACGGTCACCCTCAACCTCGACCTGGACGGCGTCGAGGCCGCCCCGGGCGTACAGGGTGTCCAGAAGAAGACCGTCACCTTCTCGATCGGCCGCAACCAGGTCAGCACCGTCGACGCCAAGTCGAAGCAGATGACGGTCACGCAGGACGGCAAGACGATCAAGACCATCCCGATCTCGTCGGGCAGCCCCGACAACCCGACGTACAACGGCCAGATGGTGATCTCCGAGAAGTTCAAGGAGACCCGGATGGACGGCTCCACGGTCGGCTTCAAGAAGAAGAACGGCAAGGGCGAGTACGACATCAAGGACGTGCCGCACGCGATGCGGCTGTCGACGTCGGGCACATTCATCCACGGCAACTACTGGGGCGCCGACTCGATCTTCGGCAGCGCCAACACCAGCCACGGCTGCGTGGGCCTGAACGACGTGAAGGGCGGCGGCGACAGCAAGCAGCCGGGTGCCTGGTTCTACGACAACTCGCTCATCGGCGATGTCGTGGAGGTCAAGAACTCCCCGGACAAGACCGTGACGCCGGACAACGGCCTCAACGGCTGGAACATGGACTGGAACGAGTGGGTCGCGGGCAGCGCGATCGGCTGACGCCGACGACCCCTGTTCGGCTCTCCGCGGCCGATGACCTGAATCCCACCGCCGGGCGGCGGCCGGCACGACACCGGCCGCCGCCCGGCGGCTTTCCGGCCCGCGGGCGTTCTTCGGCGGCTTCTCGCGTCGCGCACGTGCCTGAGACGGCTTCCCGCCCCGCGACCCCGCGCGCGCAAGTCCCCGGCCGCCGAGACGCCGCGTACGAGCCTCGGGACATCGAGATGCGCCGCTCAGGCCGTTCGCTCTTCGCTCAGCCGCTCAGCCGAGGGCGACCAGCCGCTCCCGCAGTTCGATCAGCTCCCCCTCCGGCAGCGCCGCGGCCGCTGCCCGGTCGAACGCCTCCTCCGTCATGCGCTCCGCCCGCTGCCACCGTTCCGTCAGATCCGGGATCTTCCCGGCCCGCGCCACGAGCGCATCCGCCTCGTCCTCCGGCCAGGCGGTACGCAGCAGCCGGGCCCGGCCGCCACCAGGGTCCGCGACAACCGCCTCGGTGACGCCGATCCCGTTCGCCCGAAGCGCGGCGAAGTGCAGCCCGCCGCGCAACTCGCGCAGCAGCATGAGGGCGTGCGCGAGGGAGGCCGGACCGTCGGTGTCGTACGGGCGCGCCGCCATCCGCCAGCCGGCGAAGAGCGGCAGCGCGCTGCCGTCGGCGGCATCCACGACCCGGTGTGCGAGCCGCGCCGTACGGACTGCCTCCGGGGTGCCGGTGAGGTGGTTGTGGCCCCACTCCCAACAGCCCTGGGAGTACGCCTCCACGGCCTGGTCGGGGCGGACGGCCTCGCTGTTCTCCCAGGTGTAGTCGATGATCCAGCCCGGGAAGATCCCGAGCACCTGGGCGACCAGGCGCGGTGAGGGCGTGCCGAGCACGGCGGCCCTGCCACGGAAGTACAGCAGCCGGTCGGCGAGACCCAACTCGGCTCCCCGAGCGGTCATTTCGGAGGAGGTCATGAACCGGCCGCCGAGCTGCACGACGGCGCTGAACGTATCCGCTGCGAATGTCATGCCGGGAACGTACTGCGCTCCGCGCGGAGTACGGGGCGCTTTCGCGGCACCCGGCCGTCTCCGCCCGCGATGCGACGGGCGCCTTCCAACCGCGCGGCCCCCGCGCGGCCCGCCGGCCCCCGGGCATGCCCTCAGAGGCCGAGTGCAGAAGGATTGGAGGCGAATTGGCGGAAGCCCTCGCGGGGGTCGGCCAGCAGTCGGCGCTCCCGGAGGTCCATCATCCCGCCGACGCTGTGCAACGTCGCGACCAGTTCGCCGTCGCGCCGGAATTCCTGCTCGACCCGGAACGTCTTTCCCTCGCCCCACAGGAACGCGCAGGACACCTCGACCTCGTCACCCGCCCGCAGCTCGCGCAGGAACCGGATCGTGCTCTCCAGGTTCACCGGGCCGACGCTCTTCTCGATCAGCTCGCTCTGCCGGATCCCGGCGGCCTGGACGAGCGTCCAGCGGGCGTGCTCGGCGTACTGCGTGTACACGCTGGTGTTGAGGTGCCCCTGCGAGTCCGTTTCATAACCGCGGACGGTGATCGTCACGGTGAACGGCTGGGTCATGTCGTCCCTTTCGGAAGGTGCGGTGCCTGTCTCTGCCGTGCGAATGTCCGGACTCCCCGTTTGGCGCTGCTGCATTCCGTTCTCCGCCGCCCTGGACGATCCGCGACTCCATCCCGTGCGGCCCTGCGCTGTTCTCTCGCATCCTGGCATGGGGGGCTGACAGTGGACATCCGACGGGATCCTGACGTCGGCACGCCCGGCGCGATGTGTGTCCGAGGGACGGGAGGAGTGGTGCGCGAGGAAGGAGCCGGTTCGCCATTCCCGGAATGTGCGATTCCTGGAAGGCGCGATATGTGGAAGGCGCGATACGTGGAAGGTGCGATTCCAGGAAGGTGCGGGTTGACCCCCGCTCATGCCTCCGGCGGGGTGTGGCAGACCGCCTCGACGTTGTTGCCGTCCGGGTCGCGTACGAAAGCCCCGAAGTACGACTCGTGGTACTCCGGCCACAGCCGCGGCGGGTGCAGTTCCTCGGCACCCGTCGCGAGCGCCGCGGCATGAAAAGCGGCGACAGTCGCGCGGTCCGCGGCACTGAACGCCACATGGACCTCGCGCGCCTCGCCGCCGCTCCCTCTGGCCCCGCTGCTCAGCGGCCCGAGCCAGAACTCCGGCCGCTGCGCCCCGTAGCCGATCACCTCGCCGAACTCCAGCAGACGACGGCCGCCCAGCGGCGCGAGTACGGCGTCGTAGAAAGCGGCGGCGGCCGACAAATCCCTTACCTGGAGGGACAGGTGGTCGATCATGGTGCCCCGCCTGCCATCAAGCCTCCTGGGTGTAGCGGATATAGAAGGTGACGAGGGCCATCGACAGCCCGAGGAACAGGCCCACCAGGGAGGCCTCGAGCGCGGTTTGACCGCTGATGCTGAGCATGTAGCCGAGGGCGCCGCCGAAGACCGCTCCGTACGCCGCGGCGCGGCGCTCCCGCGACATCCGGGTCTGCACCCGGCCGATCGCGAAGCAGAGCACTGCGCAGACTGCCCCGCCGACGGTGCTGGATACGGTTGTTCTGGTGTCGGACGCCCCGTTGTTGCTCTCGAGGAAGGCCACGTACAGGCCGAAGGCGAGGCCCAACACGACGGGAACGGCCCAGGAGGCGGCGTGGTGGTGACGTACCGGCATGGCTGTCTGAGTGGACATGGCGGGACTCCTCTCACCCCTCAGTACCAGAGCACACCCGGAGGTCCCGCGCGGCAACCGGATCGCACGGATAATGCCACTGAGTGACTGTACGCACACGGATTGCTGTTGCGGTGCGGGGGCGGCCCCCGGTTGCGGCCCACTCCGGTCACGCGGCGGTCTTCCTGCACGAGGCGTGCCCGCGAGCAGCCACCCAGGCCCCGGCCGGCACGGTGCAGGCAGCCGTGTGCGACCAACGGCACCAAATCGCAGCCGGACGAATCTCCCTCCAGCCGCCGCGAGCCCGGTCGCGCTGATCGCACCCGCCGCGCAAGTTCGAGAGCACCCCGCCCTCGAGGACCGGGCAGACAAGCAGCACCAAGGCGGGCACGCCCGAGCCCAGAACCGACTCGGAGTCAAGGCGGCTGTCATTCATGTGTTCCCCCCGACCGGCCGTGCTCACCACTCGCCCAAGACAGCCGGGGACAGTCGCAGTGCCTTTGGCCTGTGGACAGGGACCGGCGGCCCGGTCAGACGGGGAGCCGGGAGCCCGGAGGCAAGCCGTCGGACGACTCGTCCGCCCGGTCGCGAGTGCTCGCCCCGGAACGGATCATTGCGGCACGCAGCGCCAGGAACACAACCACACCGATCGGTGACAGCAGGACCGTCAGCACCAACAGGGGCCCCATCAGCAGCGGATGGATGCCGAGCCTGCGAGCTTCCCGGTACATCCACTGGCCGATGAGGAGATCCCATGCGATGACCTGCGCCCAGATCGCCGCCGCGCCGCCGTCGAGCACCAGGAGCGCCTGGAAGCCTTCCAGGTCGGGGCGGCTGACCGCAGCCCACAGTTCGGGGAAGGCGGGGACAGCGAGCGCCAGGTACACCATGACGATGGGGACCACCGTGAGGGGTGAGGCGGCGATACGCGCCGTCCATCGCCAGGCGGGCGCGAGGATCATCACCAGCCAGACCGGGGCGGCCAGCCAAAAGGAGAGCTCGAAGAGGAATTCCGTCATGACACGGGCTCCTTGCCGTCGATGGGGAGCGCGACCGGGGCGGCGGGCGAGGCACGCAGCGCGGTGCGGGAAGCTGCCGCGGTGGCGGCGATGATCAGTGCGAGCGCCCAGAGCGTCGCCGCGTCCGGGTGGATCAGGGGCTGCCCGCGCAGTGCCTGCCACGTGACCAGGGCGAGCACCGCTGCGTACGAGCCGGAAGCGACCAGGACCAGCCGCAGACGCACCCGCTCGGAGCGCAGCCGTGGGACACGGGTGGACAGCGCCGTCAGCCCGAGCAGGAACAGGGGCAGCGCCTGCAGGGCGTGCATACCGATGAAGTGCGGGATGCGCAGATCGCCGCCCACCGTGCTCCAGCCGGTGACCGGCATGGAGGGACCGCCGTCGGGGAGCCCCACGCTGTGCGCGCCCACCACCGTCTGCACGCCGGCGCCGGCTGCCGCTCGCTGCTCCGGCGTGGGCAGCACCATCAGCGCTCCGAGCGCCAGGCCGACCACTGCGATGACCGCGCCGAGCCTGACGGCCCAGGCGGCGGCCCGGTCCGTGAGGCGCTCGCGGAGCAGCAGCAAGGCGATCAGCAACGTGCCGGTCCACAGCACGACGATCGTCACGCCCATGGCGATGAACAGGGCGCGGTCAAAGGGGGTTTCGACATTGAAGTGGCTGCGCTTGCCGCGTAACACCTGTCCCGTGATGATCGCCATCTCGGCGGTCCCGGCGGCGACGATCGCGATGCCCGCCCACCGGCCGGTCCGCCGCCCCCGTGTGAGCAGCGAAAGCATCCAGGCGAGGGCCACGGCGTAGACGGCGAACGACACCGAGAACTTCAGCGGCTTGAACCAGATGGGCGAGCCCACCAGGACGCGTTCGTCGACGACCATGCCCACCGCCGAGACGATGGCGAGAGGGACCATTGCGGCGGAGAAGAACACCAGTGGCCGATGCCACTGGAGGACGCGCTGAAGGGTCGAGGGCGGGGCTGGCATAGGGATACCTCCCAAATGGATAGCGGCACTGTTCGCTATCGACAATGGCACTATCTATGACGGTGGGGGCCATGGCAAGGCCGGAGGAAGGGAACGCGCTGTGCGTATCGGCGGGTTGGGCCGCAGGACGGGAGTCCCCGTACCGACGATCAAGTACTACGTACGGGAAGGACTGCTCCCGGCCCGGCAGCTGACCAGCCGGAACCAGGCGAACTACGACGAGTCCCACGAGCGCAGGCTGCGCCTGATCCGGGCACTGCTCGACGTGGGCGGCATGTCGGTGGCAAGCATCACCGACGTGCCCGCGGCGGTCGCCGATTCCGCCAAGCCGGTGCACAAGGTGCTGGGCGCTGCCGTCGGCAGCGTCGCCACGCCATGGGGTTCAGCCGGATGAACAGTCCGACACGGCGTGTGCCGCGGTGGACGACCTCGTCGCCCGCCGCGGATGGAAGGTGTCGCCGCAGAATCCGGCCGCCGAAGCGCTCGCCGTGGCACTGACGGCCTCGACCGGATCGGGCACGGCAGCTTCATAGAGCTGCTCGACGACTACGCCGAGGCCTGCGAGCGGATCGCCGAAGCCGATCTGACGTACGTGGAACGGTGGGTTCAGGTCGATGACCTGGTCGAGAGCGTCGTCGGAACCGTTCTCGGAGACGCGATGCTCTCTGCCATCCGCAGGCTCGCGCGCGTGAACGCCTCGGCCCACCGTTACGGGGACGTGACGCAGCCTCAGGACCGGGCGGCTCCTCAGCCCACCGACGGAATCTACGGCGCGATCCGCCGCGCGGATGCGTCAGGTCACGCCCCCGCAGTGACGCCAGTGTTCTGACCGGCGGCAATCCACCAGGATTCGTCCTTCTTGACCAGTACCCACGTCCCGACATTGGATCGCTTGTGGTCCGCGATGACGATGGGCTGCCGGAAGACGACGACGGCGACCTCCGGGGTCGGGAAGGTGATGTTCTCGATCTCGTACCAGGTCTTGATGCCTTCGGCGTGCCCGACCAGGCGCTCCCGGTGGTAGGTGTGCAGCTCCTCCCACCCCACGAACCGTGTGCCGTTCACGGCGGTGAAGACGACATCCGCGGTGAACCGGGCGTCGAACCTTGCCGCGTCGTGATCGGCGAAGGCCGACTCCAACTCGGAAAAGATCTCCTCGATGCGCCGTACGTCGTCCTCGTCGTTCCGGTTGTCCTGCGTGCTCGGGCGGTCCGCCATGCCTCACTCCTTGGGTTGATGATCCACTTCGGCAAGCATGCTGGATCCGCCATCACCGCGGGCTGACATCCACAGCTGACGTCAACGACGGCGAACAGCCGCAGCGTGCAGCAGCCTTGAACGGAGCCATGGTGGCAGGTTCCCAACGGGTTTCGTGACCTTGTAATTTGGTACGTGACTTGCGATACCCGGCCCCGGGCATGGCTCCCTGGAGGCCGGCCATTCTGAGGAGCCGGTGTGGCCGACGAAGCGTTCAGCATCGACAAGCGGCCGCTGCGCGATTTACTGCAGCAGGTGGAGGTCGGCAAGGCCCAGCTGCCGGAGTTCCAGAGGGGCTGGGTATGGCCCTACCCGAACATTGCGAGTCTCCTCGCGTCGATCTCGATGAGCTATCCCGTCGGCACCGTCATGCTGCTCAAGGCAGGGGGTGACGTCCGGTTCAAGTACCGGCCGATCGAAGGGGCCGCTCCGGCGGGAGAGCCCGAGCCGGAATCGCTCGTGCTCGACGGGCAGCAGCGGCTGACCTCACTGTTCCAGGCCCTGAAGCTGAAGAACCCCGTGGTCACGCAGGATCTGCGCAAGCGGCAGGTGTCCGGCTGGTTCTACGTCGACATGGTCAAGGCGCTGGATGAGAACGGCGACCGTGAGGATGCCATCCGTTTCCTGCCCGAATCGCGCACGGTACGTAGCTTCCGAGGCGAGATCGTCGAGGACTACTCAACCCCTGACCGCGAATACGAAGGGCACCTGTTCCCGCTCCACGCGGTGTTCGACGGGGGTGACTGGGGCTACGAGTTCACCGACCACTGGGACGGCGACAAGGTCAAGCGCAAACTGTGGCGCGACTTCAACGAGGCCTTCGTCCGACCGTTCGACCGCTATCACGTCCCGGTCATCGAGCTGGGGCAGGCGACCCCGCGCCAGGCCGTGTGCCAAGTCTTCGAGAAGGTCAACACCGGCGGCGTCACCCTGACCGTATTCGAGCTGCTTACGGCTACCTATGCGGCGGACGAGTTCGATCTGCGCAAGCACTGGGAGCACGAGTGCCGGGCCGCCTGGAAGGCACCCGAGTACCGGGTGCTGCGTGAGGTCTCCAACACCGACTTCCTCCAGGCGGTAACCCTGCTGGCCACAGCAGAGCGACGCAGGAGCGAGAAGGAACGGGGGACGGAGGAAGACCGGTTGCCGCGCATCGGCTGCAAACGCAAGGACATGCTCGCGCTCGACCTGGACGACTACGTACGCTTCGCGCCGTCAGTCATTGCTGGATTCAAGGCGGCGGCGAAGTTCCTGCACCAGCAGTTCCTCTTCGATACGAAGTTTCTCCCGTACGGGACCCAGTTGATCCCGCTCGCAGCCATCCTGGCCCTGGCTGGGGAGGCCACACAGAGCGCGGGGGCTCAGCAAAAACTCGCCCGCTGGTACTGGTGCGGGGTGTTTGGGGAGCTGTACGGCGGCTCAACTGAGACCCGCTTCAGCCAGGACTTGCCGGATGTCGTCGACTGGATCCGTGGGGTTACGGCCGAGCCCCGGACCGTAACCGCCGCACAGTTCGCCGCCGGGCGCCTGTTGACACTCCGAACCCGCAACAGTGCTGCGTACAAGGGAATTTATGCCCTGCTGCTCAAAGCGGGGGCCGTGGACTGGCGTACTGGAGAGAAGGCCGAGGTCACCGGCTACTTCGACGAGTCCATCGACATCCACCACATCTTTCCCAAGACATGGTGCGAAAAAGCCGGCTACGAAGCCAACCTGTACAACTCGATCGTCAACAAGACGCCGCTGACCGCCCGCACGAACAGGATCATCGGGGGTGCTGCCCCCTCCGACTACCTGCAGCGTCTGGCCAAGACGGCGGAGACCACTCCCGAGTGCGTCGCCGACCACATCCGGACGCACTTCAGCCGACCGGAACTCATGGCCGCCGACGACTTCGACGGCTTCTTCGGCGCCCGCAAGACCGCGTTGCTCACCAGCATCTCGGCAGCGATGGGAAAGTCGATCCTGGACGACGAATCAGCCGATGGTGGTGCGGAAATCAGCCTCGACGCATCGGATGACACGGATGATCTCTGACCCGACGGGAACGCGGATTCCGAGAACCTGTACCTGTTTTGCTTCTCCGGCACTGCTCGGGTCCCCGACCCCACCCAGTGGGACAAGTCAGCCGCGCCGATTCCCAATGGCAGCAGCTGAGTGTCCAACTGCGTGACAACGCCGACGTACAGCAGCGGACGGACGCGCACGCCTGCGGATCATCGCCACAGCTGGGAGGCACACCAGCCCAAGGTAGAGCAGTCGCCCAAGTAGTTTCGGGACGAAGAGGTCGTCGGTTCAGGGAGAGGGAGGCACCCCAGGGAGTTCTCCCTGCCTCAACCCCGAGTTTCGGCGCCACCCTCCGGCTGAGAAGATCGAGGCGCACAGACAACAGGGGGGAAGACCCATGACCATGATTGTGCTGCTTGGCGTCCTGCTGCTCGTCATCGCGGGGTGCGTCTGCGTGGTGTGGGCGGCGAGGGGCGGCCCCCGATGGGTCCGCGTCGTGGCGACCGTAACGATCGCGGCGGGCGAACTGGTGAGCCGCTCCGGCAAGCGCCGTCGCAGTGGTGAGAGCCAGGAATGAGCGCCGTGCGAGGGGCATCCGACACACCTCCGACACACTCTGTGTCGCCACGCGCAATCTGACCAGCTGCCCCGCAGGTCACATAGGTTGTGGGGTGTGATCGGCGCAATCTCTCCGGAGCCGTGTGCGCTTTCAAAGGGGGCGGTTGGCTCCTCACGCACGAACTGGCTCCTTTGCGGCCGACGCTCGGGCCTTCTGACGGTTCGTCGCGTGGTCGGGCTCCGGGCGGTGGAGGAACGGAAGGGCCCAGGAGGGCTGAGGGCAGTTGTCGGGGGGCATGGTGGAGATCGCGGCCTTAGTGGTCTCGGTGGTGGCGCCAGTGGTGTCCGGGGCAGCGGCGTTGCGGCAGCTGCGGCTGGCGCAGCATGCCAACACACTGCCGGTCTTGGTCGACCTGTTCCGCGAACACCGGAGCGTTCGTCTGGCTTGTGCCCGGCAGTTCGTGCACCAGCAGCTGCCGGACTGTGATCTGTCCGATGCCGGTCGGGCAGGAGCGGCCCCAGTTGGTCTCCGAAGGGGCACGTAGCTTGACGCCCGTGCCTCCGATGCCGCAGTAGCCGTCTTTATTGCGGTCGAGGTACTGCTGGTGCCCGTGATCTCCTGCAAAGGTGCCCCGAAACATCAAGGGCCTGGGCAAGCTCCGCTATGTCGTCGAGCAGACCTTCGCCTTGCTCCACCACTTCAAACGCCCCGCCGTCCGCTGGGAACGTCGCCCTGAACTCCACGACGCCTTCTTCTCGTTCGCCCGCTCACTCATCTGCTGGAGGCGGCTGAATCATCGCACCTCTTGATCACGGCCGCGCGCTCCAAGTAGGCCCGACCTCTGTTCCTCGGGTGAAGCCGCGCGTAGATTCCAGATTTCTACGTTGTGATCACTGCTGGGAGGACTCACGTGGACTGGGGGACGCTCGTCGCGACGGTCAGCGGTGGCTCTATTGCCATTTCTGGCACCGTTCTGGCTGACTACCTACGCCATCGCCACGAGGATGACCGCGGAGTCGGGGAACAGCGGCGGGCCGTCTACATCCAGTTCATCACCGCCGCTGAGGCATGCCACGCCCGGTTACGCCAGATCGCCCAGGCCCCCAGCACCGAAGTCGACCCGGACAGGGCCACCCGTGCGGCGCTGAGCGATGCCGCGATCTATGAAGCGCGCGAACGACTGTTCATCGACGCGACCACCGTGGTCGCCCGTGCCGGTCAGGCGATGTTCGAGAAGCTCCGCGCTCTTCAACGCGCGGTCGCGGCAGGCGCTGATCCGACATCATCCGCCTTCCATGATGCCTACCACCCCTACATCGGCGCGGTCTGGTCCTACCGGGTCGCAGTGCGCAGGGAGCTGGAGGGCCAGTCCCTCTCGCCCGCGGCTTTCGGATGGGACAGGTGGGACGGCAAGGACCGATGCCCGATGTGCCGAGGAGCGGTCGTCACTGGGACGTGAACGACGGCCTACACGCCTACCCGAGGCGCTGGACAGTCGTGTTACGGGGTCAAACCCGCTGAGTAGAACCTCCGAAGTCGCCGCCGCGTCGGTCGAGAGTCGCTCGTCCTCAGCCATCCACCGGGGCGACGCCGATGGGGCAGGAGACGCCCGTGCCGCCTATGCCGCAGTAGCCGTTGGGGTTTTTGTCCAGGTACTGCTGGTGGTACGGCTCCGCCGGGTAGAAGGGGCGGTCCTGCGCCGGGAGGATTTCGGTGGTGATCTCGCCGTGGCCCTCCTTGGTCAGGACCGGCTGGTACGCGTCGCGCGAGGCCTCCGCCGCGGACTGCTGCTCCGGGGAGTGCGTGTAGATCGCCGAGCGGTACTGGGTGCCGACGTCATTGCCCTGGCGGAAGCCCTGGGTCGGGTCGTGGGACTCCCAGAAGAGCTTGAGCAGGCCGGCGTACGAGACGACCGAGGCGTCGAAGACGACGCGGACCGCTTCCGTGTGGCCGGTGAGGCCGCTGCAGACCTCTTCGTACGCCGGGTTCGGGGTGTGGCCGCCCTGGTAGCCGACGAGGGTGGTCCAGACGCCCGGGGTCTGCCAGAACTTCCGCTCGGCACCCCAGAAGCAGCCCAGTCCGAAGTCCGCCACCTCAAGGCCCTCGGGGTACGGGCCGGTAAGGGGGTTGCCGAGGACGGTGTGGCGGCCGGGCACCGGGAACTCCGGGGTGTCGCGGCCGCTCAGGGCCTCCTCAGCAGTGGGCAGCTGGGGCCGGCGGTTGTGCAGGAACATGAAAGTCTCCTCGGCGTGGTCTCCGATCGGGACAACGTACGGGCGGGCCCGAAGATTCCGGACGGCGTGCGGGCAGGCTCATGACCGCGGCCTCCCCGGACCGGTGGATACCGGTACCCGGGCGGCTACACGCGGTCGTCGGGCGCCCGCGCTCCGCTGCCCTGCCGGTCCGTCTCGTGCTGGTCCTGCTGCCGGAGAGCCGGCTCTACGGCGGGGGAGCCTCCGCCCGGTTCCGCGTTCCGTTCGGGCATCCAGCGTTCGGCCAGTGACGCCGCGCTTTTCCTGGTCTTGAGCCAGAAGTAGACGCACAGGCCTATGAGGATCAGGGGGATGAGTCGCGTCATGGGGTGGGTTCCGTTCAATGGCGGGTTCGGGGTAGGGGTTGCCGGGCCGATGTCCCGGTTGGGGCCGGGGAAGGGCTCGTCCGGGCGTGCAGCGTCAGTGCGGCAGCGTCGCCGGGCTGCCGCCCGTCTGCTCCCAGCCCGCGACGGCCAGCGCACGGTACGCCGTGTACTCCGACGCCGGATCGGGCCCGTACGACCACGGCACGGCGCCCACATGCCCATCGACGTGCCGCAACTGCTGCATCGCCTCGGCATAGCGCTCCGCCCGCACCAGGAACCAGACCAGCAGGTGCCGTATGTGCGGCAGCACCGGGTGGTCCGCCGGTACGGCGCGGGCCGCGAACAGCGCGCCCTCGATGGCCTGGGACACGACCTGGCTCCGGTACAGGCCGCTGACCACATTGACCTCGGGCAGGTGCTCGAAGACCGCGAACAGCGGCAGCGCGGGCAGCAGGCTCTTCTCGGGCGCCGAGGCCGCCGCGCTATGGGTGAAGGCGTAGGCCAGTTCCTTTGAACCGTGCCACTTCTCGCACCAGTAGTGCAGCGCGGCCAGATGCGCCCCCATGTGGTGCGGCGCGCGGGCCGTGACCGTGCTCCAGAGCTCCTCGAAGTCCGCCTGCCGGTAACCGAGCCCACGCGCGATGGCCAGCTCGACGATGTACGGAGTCGGGTCGCCGGGCGCGAGCAGCGCGGCGTCCGCGCACACCGTACGGGCCTCCTCCAGGATAATCCGGTACTCGGTGGACTCGGCCCCGCCCGGGGACTGCCGTGCCTGCCGCACCAGGAATTCCGCGTGCACCACCGCGCCCCCCGCCTCCTTCGGCGCCTCCAGCCGCCAGGTCCGCAACCACCGGCCGCCCTCGCCCGGGGCCTCCGCCAGCTCGACGGCCGCCGCACCGGCCAGCGTCTGCACGCGCTGCCAGCGCAGCTCCCACTCGTCCTCCCCGGCCGTCGTCGCCAGCAGCTGTGCCGCGGGGCGCCAGTCCTGGCTGCGCCGGATCTCCTCCAGGACGTCCGTCAGCTCCCGGTCGGGCCCCGGCAGCCGGACGTCGAGCCGGTCCGGGTGCACGAAGCCGTACTGCTCGGGGTTGACGGCGCCGCCGTAGCCGCGCAGCGCCTGCCGGCCGCCGCGCAGCCGCAGCAATGCGGGCACGACCAGGATCCCGCCGATCATGGTCAGGCCGAGCAGGATGATCAGAATCTCCATGAGCTGTCCAGGTGTCCCGTATCGAGTCGTCGTGGTCGTGTGCGGTCGTGGTCGTGTGGGGCGGTAGGGAGTTCCAAGTCTGCCTTCTGCCCTCTTGTACACCGCAGAGGGCTCAGGGGTTCCGCGTCACGGGGACTACTCTCGGTCCTCATGAGTGACCACCACCCACACCAGCACGCAGACCGGAGCTTCGAGACCCTCGCCATTCACGCGGGGAACACGGCCGACCCGCTCACCGGAGCTGTCGTGCCGCCGATCTACCAGGTCTCCACTTACAAGCAGGACGGCGTCGGCGGGCTGCGCGGCGGCTACGAGTACAGCCGTTCCGGCAATCCGACCCGGACAGCGCTGGAGGAGAACCTCGCCGCGCTGGAGGGGGGCCGGCGCGGGCTGGCCTTCGCCTCCGGCCTCGCGGCCGAGGACTGCCTGCTGCGCGCACTCCTGGTGCCCGGCGACCACGTTGTCATCCCGAACGACGCCTACGGCGGCACCTTCCGGCTCTTCGCGAAGGTCGTGGAGCGCTGGGGCGTGCAGTGGTCGGTCGCCGACACCTCGAACGCGTCGGCCGTACGGGCAGCGGTCACTGACCGTACAAAGGTCATCTGGGTGGAGACGCCCAGCAACCCGCTGCTCGGCATCACCGACATCGCGGCCGTGGCGGATGTCGCGCGCGGCGCCGGGGCGCGGCTGGTGGTCGACAACACCTTCGCCAGCCCGTACCTCCAGCAGCCGCTCGCGCTCGGCGCGGACATCGTCGTGCACTCCACGACCAAGTACATGGGCGGGCACTCCGACGTCGTCGGCGGCGCGCTCGTGGTGAACGACGACGCACTCGGCGACGAACTCGCGTACCACCAGAACGCGATGGGCGCGATCGCTGGGCCGTTCGACTCCTGGCTGACGCTGCGCGGCATCAAGACGCTCGCCGTCCGTATGGACCGGCACAGCGCCAATGCCACGCGCGTCGCGGAACTCCTCGTCGCCCACCCCAAGGTGACCGCGGTCTACTACCCGGGGTTGCCGGAGCACGCGGGGCACGAGATCGCGGCGAAGCAGATGCGGGCCTTCGGCGGCATGGTCTCCTTCCGCGTCGCCGGGGGTGAGCAGGCGGCGGTCGACGTCTGCAACCGCGCCGAGCTCTTCACGCTCGGGGAGTCGCTGGGCGGCGTGGAGTCGCTGATCGAACACCCGGGCCGGATGACGCACGCCTCGGTGGTGGGCTCGGCGCTGGAGGTTCCCCCGGACCTGGTGCGGCTCTCGGTCGGCATCGAGGCGGCCGACGACCTGCTGGCGGATCTGACCCGCGCCCTGGGCTGACCTTCCGCGGCCCTCGGCCCGATCCGTTCGGCCTGCGCGTTCCGTTCGGCCTGCGCGTTCCGTTCCGACTGTTCGGTCCGTTCTGCCTGTTCGGTCCGTCCAGTCCGGGCGGACGGCTCGCTCCGGGCGTGCCGTAGGGACCGGGCTGTCCGGTCGGCCGGTCTGCCGCACCGCCGGCCGAGACGGTTCGCCGCGCCGCACGCAGGGCTGGTGACTACCGTGGCTCACGTGCGGTTACCAGCCATCCAGCGGCGGGGTCGTGTCGGCGGGCGGGACGACCCAGGGCTCGACGACCGCCGCCCACACCGCGAAGGCCGCCACGGCGGCCAGAAGCAGCGCCCAGGCAACCGCCTGTACGGCGCGACGGCGGACCAGAATGCGCCGGCCCCGTTCGGCCGCCCGCGCCGCCAGGTCGGGCGGCACCGCCGGATGCGGTACGTCCAGCATGCGGCGGACCTCGGCCTCCTTGCGGTCCGGAAGGCTCATGGCGCAGCCACTCCGGCCCCGGGGCCGCCTCCGGCGGAGCGGCTGTACGGACCCCTCTCCCGGCCCGCCGTATCCGGACCGCCGCCCGGGCGCTCCTCCTGGGAGCTCCCCTGCGAGGGCCCTGACGCCCGGCTGCGCATCATGGCGACCGAACGCAGGCAGATCGCGCGGACGCGTTCGGTCGGCAGGCCGAGCTGGGCAGCCGCCTGTTCCTCGGCGACGCCTTCGTACAGCCGCAGCACCAGCACCAGGCGCTGCTGCGGGGTGAGCCGGTCGAGGAGTCCTCCCCCGGACTTCGTCCGGGGGGACCCCCATCCGGGGTGGCGGTGGCGCCAGGCGGTATGCGCGAAGCGGGCGGCGAGTTCCTGGCGGGTGCGATCGTACGGATCCTCGCCGTGCAGCCGGTCCCACGCCGCGTACGTACGGGCCAGGGCAGCGGTCAGCAGGCGTTCGGCGTCCTCATGGTTCCCGGTGAGCAGCGTGGCGGCATGCAACAGCCGGCCTGCCGCGCCCGCGACGAATGCCTCGAACTCCCGGGCCCGGCGGCGATCCTGCTCTGCCCGCCGCTCTCGCACCGCGCCCTCCTGAGCCTCCATGGGACGGCAGGCGCCGGTGCCTGGTCAAGAGGCCGGGGGCAGCGTCGTCGGGAGGGCGTCGAGCGGTGTCGTCCGGGAAGGCAGCCGGGAACTCCCGGGGACGCTCGTCACGCGCTCGCCCGGGTGCGGCGACAGGGCGCAGGACAGGCGCAGAGAGGTCAGGGCCGCGTCGGCAGATCCGTCATGAGACGGGCGCCTCCGGGGCCTCGGGCGGCGGCGGGGCCGCTGCCATCCGGGCGGAGAGCGCCTCGTTGAAGCGGGTCAGCAGTGTGCAGAAGACATCGCGCTCGTCCTCCGCCCAGTCCTCCGTCAGCAGGGCCATCAGCTGGCGTCGCGAGGACCGCACCTCTTCCAGGCGGGCCTTGCCGCGAGGGGAGAGCTGGAGTACGACGGCCCGCCCGTCCTCGGGGTGCGAGGTGCGCTTGACCAGCCCGGTGTCGACGAGCGGGGCGACCTGCCGGGTGACTGTCGAGGAGTCGATGCCCATACCGGCGGCCAGTGCCTTGACACCCATCGGGCCTTCTTTGTCGAGCCGGTTGAGCAGCAGGTAAGCGGCGCGGTCCATGGTGTTGCGGACCTGTCCGACGCCGCCGAGCCGGGTCTGCTCCGCGCGACGGGCGAAGAGCGCCACCTGGTGCTGGAGGTCGTCGAGAAGGCCGCTGTCTGGGAGCACCCCCCGGCCTGAGGCTGGGGGAGCAGTCGTCATGTCCGGAGTGGTGGCCATGGCCTGGGCTCACTTCGTAAAGGTGGGCTTGTGGATGGGCACAGGGTACGCGGCCGGGGCGGAGGCCGTACGGGGGCGGGACAATCCGGTGAACACCGGACTCACTTTCTCCCCGGCCGCCGGGTCCGGGGGGAACTGCGAGACTTGGCCACATGGCTGAAACCAACGGGGACGCCGCGGCACGGGCGTCCGCTCCGCTGTCCGAGATCACGGTCGACGAGGTGCGCGCGGCGCACAAGATGCTCTCCGGAGTGGCCCGGGTGACCGCCATGGAGGGGAGCCGGCACCTGACCCGGCTGGTGGGCTCGCCGGTGCATCTGAAGTGCGAGAACCTCCAGCGCACGGGCTCGTTCAAGGTGCGCGGGGCGTACGTGCGGATCTCGGGTCTGAGCGCCGACGAGCGGGCGGCGGGCGTGGTCGCGGCAAGCGCGGGCAACCACGCCCAGGGCGTCGCCCTCGCGGCCTCACTGCTGGGAGTGCGCTCGACCGTCTTCATGCCGGTCGGCGCCCCGCTGCCGAAGGTCGCGGCGACCCGGGAGTACGGCGCCGATGTACGGATGCTCGGCCAGGTCGTTGACGAGACGCTGCACGCCGCGCAGGAGTACGCGCGCGAGACGGGCGCGGTCTTCATCCACCCCTTCGACCACCGGGATGTGGTGGCCGGGCAGGGCACGGTGGGGCTGGAGATCCTGGAGCAGTGTCCGGAGGTCCGGACGATCGTCGTCGGTATCGGCGGCGGCGGGCTGGCGGCCGGGGTCGCGGTGGCGGTCAAGGCGCTGCGGCCAGATGTGCGGATCGTGGGGGTTCAGGCGGAGGGTGCGGCCGCGTACCCGCCCTCCCTGGCCGCCGGACGGCCGCTGGCGCTGGAGTCGGTCGCGACGATGGCGGACGGGATCAAGGTCGGGCGGCCGGGAGACGTGCCGTTCAAAATCGTTGGCGATCTTGTGGACGAGGTCCGTACCGTCTCCGAGGACGACCTCTCCAGCGCGCTGTTGCTGTGCCTGGAGCGGGCGAAGCTCGTGGTCGAGCCGGCCGGGGCGAGCCCGGTGGCGGCACTGCTGTCGCAGCCGGACGCGTTCGAAGGGCCGGTGGTGGCGGTGCTGTCCGGGGGGAACGTCGACCCGCTGCTGCTGCAGCGCATCCTGCGCCACGGCATGGCGGCGGCGGGCCGGTACCTGTCGTTGCGGCTGCGGCTGACGGACCGTCCGGGGGCCCTCGCAACGCTGCTCGGCGTGTTGTCAGTGGTCGACGCTAACGTCCTCGACGTGAGCCACGTACGGACCAACCCCCGGCTGGGGCTCACGGAGGCGGAGGTGGAGCTGCATCTGGAGACGAAGGGTCCGGAGCACTGTGCCGACGTGCGTACGGCGCTGAGCGAGGCGGGCTACACCGTGTTGGCGTGACCGTCGCGATATGGCTTGACCGTCTCCATGCCTTGAGGGGTTACGCGATATATCGCGTCTAGTGTAGGGTTGGGGTCCGCCGATCCTCTTCCATTCCTGTCTTGCGACGGACAAATGATTGAAAGCCGGAGCAACTTCGGCGAAGTACTGAACTTTTCCGGAATCAACCCAAACCACTGGGGGAAACTTCATGCCAGGCGCCATTTACGCCGAAGGTCTGGTCAAGACCTTCGGCGACGTGAGGGCTCTGGACGGCGTCGACCTCGACGTACCCGAAGGCACTGTGCTGGGACTGCTGGGCCCGAACGGGGCCGGGAAGACCACCGCCGTGCGGGTGCTCACCACACTGCTCCGGCCCGACAGCGGGCAAGCAGTCGTGGCGGGCATAGACGTCCTCAAACACCCCGACAAGGTCCGCCGTTCCATGGGCCTCTCCGGCCAGTTCGCCGCCGTCGACGAGTACCTCACCGGGCGTGAGAATCTCCAGATGGTCGGCCAGCTCTACCAGATGAGTTCGCGCGACGCGAAGGTCCGCGCGGACGAGCTGCTCGAACGCTTCGGCCTCGCCGACGCTGCCGACCGGACCGCGAAGACGTACTCCGGCGGTATGCGGCGCCGGCTGGACCTGGCGGCCGCACTGGTCGTCAGCCCGCCCGTGATGTTCATGGACGAGCCGACCACCGGCCTCGACCCGCGGAACCGGCAGGCGCTGTGGGAAGTCATCGAACAGCTGGTCGCGGCCGGTACGACGCTACTGCTGACCACGCAGTATCTCGAGGAGGCCGACCGCCTCGCGCACGACATCTGCGTCATGGACCACGGCCGGGTGATCGCCCGTGGCACGTCGGACCAGCTCAAGGCCCGGACGGGCGGCGAGCGTGTCGAGGTCGTCGTACACGACCGCGAGCACATCGCCACCGCCTCCGAAATCCTGCGGGGCCTGGGCAAGGGCGACGTCGCTGTCGAGGACCACACCCGCAAGATCACCGTGCCGGTCGCGGGCGGAGCGAAGCTGCTGGCCGAGGTGATTCGCGAACTCGACGCCCGGGGCGTGGAGATCGACGACATCGGGCTGCGCCGCCCGACCCTCGACGATGTCTTCATCTCCCTCACCGGCCATGCGGCCGAGACGGCGGACGAGGAGAACGGCATCGGCAAGGGCCCCGTCAAGGCTGCCGGCAAGAGCACGGACAAGAGCACGGACAAGGGCACGGACGAGAGCGCTGACCAGCGCACGGTCAAGAAGGAGGTGGCCAAGTGAGCACTGCGACCGACGAGGCGCCCGAGGTCGCGGCTCTGCAGCAGCGCGGTGCCGTAGGGCAGTCCATCCGCGACTCGCTGGTGGTCGGCAGGCGCAATCTGATCCGGATGTCACGCATCCCCGAGATGGTGATCTTCGGGCTGATACAGCCGATCATGTTCGTGGTGCTCTTCGCCTACGTCTTCGGCGGGGCCGTCCAACTCCCGGGACAGAAGGGCCCGATCGATCCGAGCCAGTACCGTGAGTTCCTGATGGCCGGCATTTTCGCGCAGACCGTCACCTTCGCCACGGCGGGTGCGGGCGCGGGTATCGCGGACGACATGCAGAAGGGGCTCATCGACCGCTTCCGGTCGCTGCCCATGGCCCGCGGTGCGGTCCTTACCGGCCGTACGATCGCCGACCTCGTGCAGACCGCGCTGACGCTGGTGGTCCTGGCGGCCGTCGCGCTGATCATCGGCTGGCGCACCCACGAGTCCTTCGGCAAGGTGCTCGCCGGTTTCGGCCTGCTGCTCCTGCTGGGTTACGCCTTCTCCTGGATCGGCGCGCTGATCGGCCTGTCCGTCCGTACACCCGAGGCGGCCACGTCCGGCGGTCTGATCTGGCTGTTCCCGCTGACCTTCATCTCGAACGCCTTTGTGCCCTCGGAGGGAATGCCGACGGTGCTGCGACACGTCGCCGAGTGGAACCCGTTCAGCGCCACTGTGCAGGCGGGCCGCGAGCTGTTCGGGAACCTGCCGCCCAACTACCCGGTGCCGGACGCCTGGCCCATGCAGCACCCCGTGCTGGCGTCGGTCCTCTGGTCGATCGTGATCATCGTGGTCTTCCGGACGCTGGCGGTGCGCAAGTACCGCTCGGCTACCGCTTGATCCGGTAAGGGCGAAGCCCCCGGCACCGTGTGCCGGGGGCTTCGCTGTGTCCGTCGGGGCGTCGCGGAGTGCGCTCAGCCCTGGTACGGCTTGGCCTCGAGGATCTTCACCGAGGCCTTGCGGCCGTTCGGCAGCTCGTACTCGGCGTTCTGGCCGACCTTCTTGTTGAGCACAGCGCTCCCCAGAGGGGACTGGGGCGAGTAGGTCTCCACGTCGGAGCTCGCGTATTCGCGGGAGGCCAGCAGGAAGGTCACGGTGTCGTCCGGGTCGCCGTCGAAGGCGATCGTCACGACCATGCCCGGGGCCACCACACCGGTGTCCGCCGGGGCCTCGCCGACCTTGGCGTGCTGCAGCAGCTGAGTCAGCTGGCGCACCCGAAGCTCCTGCTTGCCCTGCTCTTCCTTGGCGGCGTGGTACCCACCGTTCTCCCGCAGGTCACCCTCTTCCCGGGCCGCCTCGATCTTCTTGGAGATCTCGGTACGTGCGGGACCCGACAGGTACTCCAGCTCTGTCTTGAGCTGGTCGTACGCCTCCTGGGTGAGCCAGGTGACGTTGTCGCTGGTCTGGGTCACAGGTGCTCCTCGTCGGTACTGGGAATACAAAGCAACGCCCTACCCGGAGGATTGCGCCTTCACCGGTGGGCGAAACCACGAGCCTAACAATTCAGACAGGAAAGGGGGAGGAGGAAAACCGCAAGAAACGCGTCTCCGCAGGTCAACCCGAGGTTACAGCCTTACATCCGACGAGCTCCACCGCCGTGGCGCGCTGCGTCGTGCGGACCGACCCGACCTTGTCCACCCGGCCCTCGCGCTCATCGAAGCGGATGTCCTTCCGGCCCACCTCGCTGCCGTCCTCGGCCAGCGAACGCAGCGTGCACACTCCGTGAGCGCCGGCGTCCTTGCGGACCTCGAGATGCGCCTCGACCACCGAGTCCGAGACCACCTTGAACTTGATCAGCTCACCGCTGACGGCCTGGCCGGAGATGTACGAGGCACCTGACCAGGCGATCACCGCGAGTAGCCCGGCGCCCAGCACGGCGCCGACGACCTTCAGCCTGCGGTCCGCGCGCGCGTCGGCGGTACGGCCGTACCGCCCAGGCGGCAGCCCCTCCCGCGTGGCGATCATCGGCGTTCCTCCCGCGATGTGGACCGTGGAATTTACCGGCCCTCGTTTCGGTCACTATAGAAGGCGCCTTCTCCAAACGGGGGAGAGGGTGCGACCAGTGACTGAGGATCTGAGGATCGAGTCTTGACCGAGCAACTGCGACTGATGGCAGTCCACGCCCACCCCGACGATGAGTCGAGCAAGGGCGCGGCCACGATGGCCAAGTACGTATCCGAGGGGGTGGACGTGCTGGTCGCGACCTGCACAGGCGGTGAGCGCGGCTCCATCCTCAATCCGAAGCTGCAGGGCGACCCCTACATCGAGGCGCACATCCACGAGGTGCGGGCCAAGGAGATGGACGAAGCCCGTCAGATCCTCGGCGTCGGGCAGTCCTGGCTGGGCTATGTCGACTCCGGGCTGCCCGAGGGCGACCCGCTGCCGCCGCTGCCCGACGGATGCTTCGCGCTGCAGGATGTGGACGAGGCCGCGGGCGCGCTGGTGAAGCTGATCCGCGAGTTCAAGCCGCACGTGATCACCACATACGACGAGAACGGCGGCTACCCGCACCCCGACCACATCATGACCCACAAGATCTCGATGGTGGCCTTCGATGCCGCCGGCGACCCCGAGCGGTACCCGGAGGCGGGGGAGCTCTGGCAGCCGCTGAAGCTCTACTACAACCAGGGCTTCAACCGGCCGCGCACCGTCGCTCTGCACGAGGCGCTGCTCGCCCGCGGCATCGAGTCACCGTACGGCGAGTGGCTGGAGCGCTGGAAGGAGTTCCAGCGAGCCGAGCGGACGCTGACCACGCACGTACCCTGCGCGGAGTTCTACCCCATCCGTGACAAGGCCCTGCTCGCCCACGCCACCCAGATCGACCCCGACGGCGGCTGGTTCCGTGTGCCGATGGAGATCCAGCAGGAGGTCTGGCCCACGGAGGAGTACGAGCTCGTGAGGTCGCTCGTGGACACTTCCCTCCCCGAGGACGACCTCTTCGCGGGCATCCGCGAGAATTGACCCCATGACGTTTCCCACCACCCACCTCGCCATGACGCAGCTCGTCCCCCTCGCCAAGGACCTGGACGAGAACAAGGTGACGCCCGGCGTCCTCGGCTTTATCGTTTTCGCGCTCATCGGCGGGGCGGTGTGGCTGTTGATGAAGAGCATGAACAAGCACATGAAGCGCGTCGACTTCGAGGAGGCGCCGGCAGCCTCCCGCCCGGATGGCCCGGCCGCCCCGGAACGGGACTGACGCCCCGGTGGCCCGCCCTGGTGCCGAACGTGCATCCCGCCGGGCGGGCGGTCCGGTGCTCTGCGGCTGACCGCATCAGTCCGCTCGCGCCGCCGCCGCGCTCTCCGCCATGGCCGGACCAGGTGGACGCCCCGGCCCTGGCCATAGTGGGCGCCCGGGCTATGGCTGAGAGGCAGGCCATGGCGGACGCCCGGGCTATCCGGGGAGCGCCGTGACACTCACCCCCATGACCTCACGGGAGTGGCGGTCGGGGACCATGCCGAGGCTCCAGGCCTGCCAGCCGGTCTCGGGCTCGACGCCCCGCTCCAATATCAGCGCATACGCCTCCGCGTAGTCCTCCAGCTTCCCCTCGCGTGCCGGGTGAGAGTCCCGCAGCAGCTGCGTCAGCTCCTCCTGGGCGACCGCCGTGCCGACGACCGAGCCGCCGGCCGAGGCGAACGGCAGCAGCGTGCAGCGCAGGAACCGCGCCCAGTCCTCGCCGCGCCGGTCCCCGTAGCCCGCGAACAGCCGGCCAGCCTCTTCCGTCAGCTCCAGCGCCTGGGCCGTCCGGCCGTTGCCGGCGTCGATCACCGCAAGCTCGATGCACGACCAGGCCTCACCGTGCGCCACGCCCACCCGGTGGAAGTCCTGCCGTGCGTCCTGGAGCAGCTGCCGGGCGAAACCGCTGTTGCGCAGGCTGCCCGTCCGCTCCGCGCGCTGGTCGCGGGTGACCCGGGCCGAGTGGTGCCGTGCGCAAGCGAGCCCGTACACATCCCGCATCCGGCTGAACATCGTGCGTGACCCCTCCAACTCGCGGACAGCCACATCGTGCTCGCCGCGCTCCTCCAGGGCCTGGCCCAGGTAGTACCGCGTCCAGGCCTCGCCGCGCGCGTCCTCGTTCTCCCGGTGCCGTGACAGCGCCTGTCGCAGCCCGTCCGCCGCCGCCTCCGCGTCCCCGGCCACCATCCGGGCGCGGGCCAGCTGAGTGAGCGCCCAGGCCTCGCCGCGGCCGTCGCGCGTGCTCCCGTACTCGTCCAGCGCCTGCCGCAGCTGCTCCTCCGCATCGGGCACCTCGCCCATGCGCAGATACAGCTGGCCCAGCTGGAAGTGGGTCCACGCCTGGCCGTGCAGGCTCTCGCTGCCCTGGTGCAGTTCCAGCGCGGAATGCAGCAGCTCCAAGGCCTCCGCCAGATGCGCCCGGTCGCGCTCCACCGCCCCCAGCGCGTGCAGCGTCCACGCCCGGTCGCCGCGCAGCGCCTCGCCCGTCTGGATCGCCAGGGCCTCCCGGAGCTTCGCGGCTGCCTCCGGCAGATTGCCCTGGTGGTGCAGCGTGATGCCGAGATCACGCAGCGCGCGTGCCGCGCCCGCCGGGTGCTGTGCCTCGATGTAGAGATCCACCACCGACGACAGGGTCGTACGGGCCTTGTCCAGCTCGCCGAGCTGGCGGGCCGCGACACCCGTGCGCCACTGCACGGACCGCACCAGCAGCCCCCGGTCGGCCGCCTTGGTCAGCTCGCTCAGCTCGCCCAGCCGGTACAGGTCGCCGCGCAGCAGGCAGTAGTCGCACAGCGCGCCCAGCAGATGCAGCACCGCCGACTGGTCCACGTCCTCGGCGTGCCGCAGCGCGGCCGTGATGAAGCTCGACTCGTCGTCCAGCCAGCGCAGCGCCGCGTCCAGCGAGGTGAAGCCATGCGAACCGAACTGATCCGCGCGGGTCGACGTCTTGCCGTCGACGAGCCGGATGACCGAATCCGCCAGCTCCGCATAGCTGCGTATCAGCCGCTCCTGCGCCGCGGAACGCTCACCCGGGTCCTCCTCGTCGATCAGCCGCGCGTGCGCGAAGCCGCGCACCAGGTCGTGCAGCCGGTAGCGGCTGCCCCGGACGTGCTCGATCAGCCCGGCCCGGGCCAGGGCGGTCAGCCCCCGTTCCGCCGCCTGCTCGTCGGTGGCCAGTAGCGCGGCGGCCGCGGCCGCGCCCAGGCTCGCCCGTCCCGCCAGCGACAGCCGGCGCAGCAAGCGGCGAGCGCTGTCCGGCTGGTCCGCGTAGCGCAGCCTCAGCGCGCGCTCCACCGGGTCCATCGGGCCGTACGCCTCCAGATCGGCGGCCAGCCCGCTCGGCGTACGGCTCCCGAGCGAGGAACCCGCTGCCCGCAGGGCCAGCGGCAGCCCTCCGCACAGCTCGCGGATGCGGTCCCCGGCCTCCATGTCGTACGGCCCCGTCGACTGCTCCGCGACCGCTTGCAGAAGCTCCTCCGCACCGGCGGCCTCCAGCGGCTCGACGGCCAGCTGGTGGACCCGCGCCGGGAGGTCGGCCGGCAGGTCGAGCGGGACCCGGGAGGTGACCAGCAGCACGCTGTCCGAACGCTCCGGCAGCAGCACCCGCACCTGCTCCGGATCGGAGGCGTCATCGAGGACGACCGTGACCGGCAGCCCCGTCACATGCTGGTGGTACAGCTCGCCCAGCCGCTTGAGCTGCTGCTCCGTGGAGGAGCGCTCCCGGAAGAGCAACTGCTCACGAGGCGCGCCGAGCCGGTTCAGCAGATGCAGCAGGGCGTCCCGGGTGGGCAGCGGCTGCTCTTCCGGACTGCCCCCGCGCAGGTCCACCACGCATGCCCCGCGGAACTGGTCCCGCAGATGATGCGCGGCCCGCACCGCCAGGGTGGTGCGGCCGGAGCCCGGCGGGCCGTGCAGCACCACCACCGTGGGCTTCGTCTCCGTGCTCGCCCGGGAGGCGTGCACCCACTGGGCTATCTGCAACAGCTGCGCCCGCCGCCCCGCGAACGGCCCGTCCTCCTCCGGCAGGTGGCCGAAGGACTGCCCGAGCACGCTCCGCCGCCTCGCCGCCGCGCTCTTGTCCCCGCCGCGTAGCTGCGGGCCCCGCGACGCCGCGGCGCCGGAACGCCGGCCCCCGGCTGAGGTCACCCCGGCCGAGCCGCCGCCGCGGCGCGTCGCGGCGGCCAGCATCCGCTGCTGGTCCAGGAACGGTCGTATGCCCCGCACCTCCAGCGCCGTCAGCCACTGCAGCCTCAACTGCTCCGCGCCGCCCGGCTGGTTGCGCCGCCCCGCGTCCCGCTGCGCAGAGGGCCAGTGCCCCGCCGTGAGCTTCACGACCGTGGTCGCCGCGCCGGCCACCGCCACCATGGCGCCCGCGCCCAGCGCCGTGCCCGCCGACGTGCCGTACCCGAGGTCCGTGCAGCAGGCGGCCACCGCCGCCACCACCGTCACCAGCGCGGGCGTGCCCAGCGCGTCACGCGACAGCCGATCGCCCAGCGGCCTCCGGCCCTCCGCCGACTCGTCCAGGGCCCGCACATAGGCGCCGTACTCCTCCGCTGCGGTCGCCGCCAAATCGTCCAGCGCCGCTCGCGCCCGCCCCAGCAGAACCGCCCCGTCCGGGGGCCCTCCCCCATGCCCTCCGGCATGGGAGGCGCCCGCGGAGCGGCGCACCTCCTCTTCCACGGTGCGCATCAACAGCTGCTCCGCTTCCGCCCGATGGCTTTCCCGCAGCACGGCCACTGAGCCCGCCATGTGCTTCCCCCTCCAGCAGCGATCGTTCCAGCGGCAAGTCTTCCGCTTCTTCGAGTTTTCCGGCAGCCCTGTGGATAACTCCCCGATACGGCTCAATGAGACAGGATGGGAACATGCCGAACCGACTGGCTCACGAAACGTCCCCGCATCTCCTTCAGCACGCCCACAACCTGGTCGACTGGTGGCCGTGGTCCGCTGAGGCGTTCGCGGAGGCGCGGCGGCGCGAAGTGCCCGTGCTGCTGCGCGTCGGCTATGCCTCGTGCCACTGGTGCCAGTGTTGAATGCGTAGAACCAGGTAGCCACTTGTGCCTTCATGGGCAAGAGGCGCCTGAACATTGGGAAGTGCGTTCAGGCTGGTTGTATCTGCTTGACCTCGAAATTTCGTGACGGTTCGTCGGGTCGTCCGGTGCGCCGTTTCGGCTGGTCGGGGGATTGCGGCCAGGCTGGTGGCCCGGCTGTCGCGTCGGATGGGCGCCGGGTTCCACGTCTCCGGTCGGTGCTGTGGCCGTAGGGAAAGGGCGTTTTTGCTGGTCAGCCGGGGTTCGGGAGAGCCGCTAGCCGCTGCATCGCGCTGGTGATGACGCTGGTCCAGGGCCAGTGGTGGGTGAATCTCAGGTGCCGGCGGCGGGCGGTGGTGACCAGCTGGGCGGCGGCGGAGAACAGCCGTAGTCGCAGGCGACGGGGCTCCCAGAGCCGGGGTTTTCCGGTCAGGGCGAGCATCGGCAGCCAGGCCAGCAGGTCGAGTGCGAGCTGAACGATCTCCAGCCAGATCTGGTTCTGGGCGGCGTCGTGCAGGGGCAGGTTGCGCAGGCCGCCCGCGCCACCGGCCTGCGCAACCTCCAGGGTGCTCCAGAGCTCGCGAGCGATCTTGGGATTCCAGTTCTCGGGAGGCATGGATCCCGACCCGCTCCCGGGCCCCAGACGACTGCGCCACTGCTCCAGTTGATATGCCGACCACGAGCGGTGCTCCTCTGCCCAACGACGGTCACCTCCACTGCTCGACGAGCCTCGTAGGGGCACTGCCCAGGAGTCACCGGCCGTGCAGGAAGAACTCCGCCGGGACGAAGACCTCGTGACCGGTTGGGAAGCGGACGCGTACCCCTGAGGCCGTCCACGTGGTGGATTCGACCCCGTCCGCGCCCAGATCGGTGTCGACACCCACCCTGTGCCCATAGGACAGTCCGGGATCCCTGCCGATCACCAGTTCGTAGGAGTGCTGCCCGGACAGGCTGTGTTCGTGCACCAGCCCCAGATAGTGGGGCTCAGCATCTTCGTAGGTCACCGACGAGGGAGCGCTGCTGCGGTACGTCACCTCGGACCGTGGCCACCACAGAGCGGTCAGGAATACAACGGTCACTACAGCGCCCGCGGCACCACCCAGCAGCGCCGGGCGGAGGACGCCGAGCCGAAGGGGCCGCGCAGATCGGCTGGGCAGGGGAGATCTGAGCGTGTCGATGATGGCTCTCCTTGATTGCGGATGAGGACGGACGGGGTATGCCGGAGACACTCGGCGAGGAGGACGCAGACCCGGGCCGGATGGTTCGCAAAATACCGGTGAAGCTGGCCCTCCTGCTCCGACCTGCTGTTCGAAGACTGCGACGTCCTCGTTCCGTTCCCCCCGGCCCTCGACGGTATGGCCAACCCCGGCAGCAACGTCCACCACCGCATGGCTGGTCAACCTCGCCGTGGCGGAAGGCTATGTGTTGATAGTGCACCCAGTCCCATTGCTCCCAGCGGGACAGCCATGGGGCGGGTGTCCTGCGTCGGATCCGGCAGGGGACAGCCAGGCGGTGCAGTAGACGACGAGCCACAGCCCGAGGCGCGTGAACAGGTAGAGCCGGAGCACCCGGAGGTCCGTGGGGGTCAGTCGGTCGAGCAGTCGCCCTGCTCGGGGGCGCCGGTGGGGTTCCGTACGGGACCTGGATCGCGTGTAGGAGCACGGTGTGCCGGACTCGAGGCCGACTGCTTGGCGGTGGTCAGGGTCGTGGTCATCGGGCATCCAATCCTGGGTCCGTCGGTTACGGGACGCCGAGTTCGAAAAGGCCGTAGCCCGCGTACGAGCCGGAAGCCAGGGCCGCGATGCCGAGGAGCATGAGCTGGTGGGTATGGCGGGAGACGTTGCCGAATATCTGCTGGCTGCCCAGGACGAGGACGACGGTGAGGACGGTGTAGACCATCAGGACGGCCGGGGGACGCAGCCGGATCAGCAGCGGGAGCAGTGCGAGCGCGAGCAGGACGACACCGACGCCGATCAGGTCCGCGAAGGGCCAGGCGGAGAGATAGTCGAAGTGGCCCACCGGGACGGATGTGAGGACGTCGAGGGTGTGCCGGCCGTAGTCCCACTCGTGGGCCCAGGCACCGGACTGAAGCCTGAAGTAGCCGCCGTAGTCGCCCATTTGGTGACCCACCCAGCCGAGATGGGCGAGGAGGCCGAGCGGGGCGACGGCCATCGCGGCCACCGGACGCAGGATGCCGTCCCGGAGACGGTAGAGCGCGAGCCGGGCCGCGACGGCGGCGATCAGCGCCACGGCTCATGGATGCGCAGCCCGGCACGCTCGGCGATCACCAGCAGTTCGGTGTCGAAGAACCACTCTGAGTCCCGCACGAGGGGCAGTAGTCGCTCGGCCACATCACGCCGCACCGCCTTGAATCCGCACTGCGTGTCGGAGAAGCCCACGGCGAGGACGGAGCGCAGGAGGGGTTGTAGCAACGAGAGGTGATCTCTCGCTTGGGGCCGCGCACCACCCGGGAACCGGGGGCCAGGCGGGTGCTGATGGCGATATCGGAGTGGGCGGAGAGCAGCGGGGCCACGAGCGGCAGCAACGCCGTCAGTTCCGTGGACAGGTCCACGTCCATGTACGCGAGTACGGGGGCCGACGAGAGCGACCAGGCGGTACGCAGCGCCCGGCCGCGACCCTTCTCGGCCAGCCGAAGCCACTGTGCTTCGGGTAGTTCGTCTGTCAGCCGAGCGGCGATCCGCGGGGTGCTGTCCGTGCCGGCGTTGTCGGCGATGGTGATACGGAACGGATAGGGGAATGTCTCGCACAGGTGAGATTGGAGCCGCCGCACGCTCGGCTCCACATCTCTCTCCTCATTGAACACGGGGACGACCACGTCCAGGACGGGCTCCGTCGGCTCAGGTCCTTCAGCGCAAGTGACCCTTGGTTTCTCATGTTTTGTTCTTTTTGAGACCTGGCATGGGGCAGGCCGAAGACACTCGGGGCGAGGGTGTGCTGGTGCGTTACGGGGTGACGAGCGAGGACGAGGCGGTCGCCGGCTAGTTCCGCGCGGTCGCCGTACCCGAAGGCGGGGCCGAGGTCGAGGGCGGCGACGCGCCCTCCGTGCTCCCCGGCGGGGTCTCAGTGGCCGTGGCCGTACTCCCAGTCGTGGCCGGCCGGCGTCACCCGCGCAGGGCGGCTGACCATGTGCGCAGGTGCACGCCGGAGCCGCGGCCTCCTTACGCCGGTGCGCGGAGCTTGGCCGGCAGGTGGGCGGTGAGTCCGTCGAGGAAGGCGTCGAGGCCGAACTCGAACTCGCCCGGCGCCGAACGGTCCGGGGCGGTCGCCCGGGCCACGGCCGTGGGGTCCGTGCTGGGGTGCTGCTGGGCGAGGAGCAGTGCCGCGGCGAAGTGTGACGAGCCCTGCTGGGCGCCGGAGTTCTGCTCGATCAGCACCCACCCCACCACGTAGCTGATCACCGAACGATGGGCGCGTACGGCCAGTTCGGGGGGCACGCCGGCGGCGTCCAGGAGGTGCAGCGCCTTGGCCGTGGCTTCCACGCTGCCCGGGGTGGGCGGGCCGCTTGCGATCAGCATGGCCACGCCGGGATGGGCGCGCAGCAGGTCGCGCAGGGAGAGGGCCAGTTCCCGGGCGATCGCCCGCCAGTCCTGCGCGCCCGACGGGTACCTCAGGTCGCCAAGGACATGGTCGACCAGGGCGTCGAGCAACTCCTGCTTGTCACGGAAGTGCCGGTAGACCGCGGTCGGGTCGGATCGGATCTCCGTCGCCAGGGTCCGCATGGTGAGGGACTCCAGCCCGACACGGTCCGCGATGGCCGCTGCCGCCTGGAGGATCTCGCCCCGGGTGAGGCGCCGGCGGGACTGTTTCGTCGATGGCATGGGCCCCATCCTACTTGCACTAACGCCGTTGACAACAGTGTTTGCACAGCTTAACGTCCCCGCCATGCAATCTCCAGGTTCGCAGTCCGCCATTGAGCTCGCCTCCGCTATCCGGACGGGGGCACTGTCGGCCCGTGCGGTGGCGGAGGAGGTCGTGCAGTCGCTCTCCTCGGCCTCCACGGGCTCCTTTAATTCCTCACCCTCGATCAACGCCTTCGCGCTCCACACGCCGGAGCAGGCTCGCGCTGCGGCACGGAGGATCGACAAGGCCGTCGCCGCGGGCCGGGACCCCGGCCCGCTCGCAGGCGTCCCCTTCGCGGTGAAGGACCTCCAGGCCCTGGCGGGGGCGCCGACCGGGTTCGGCTCACTGGCCTGCGCCGATGCCGGGCCGGAGCGTGATAGCTCGGTGTGGGTGGCGCGTCTGCTCGCTGCGGGGGCGGTGCCGGTGGGCAAGACGACCACCGCCGAGTTCGGCCTGGACAGCATCACCGCCACTCCGGCGAACGGGGTGACGCGCAGTCCCTGGGACGCGGCCCGCTCGCCGGGCGGCAGCAGCGGGGGATCGGCGGCCGTGGTGGCTGCCGGGCTTGTGCCGTTCGCGACGGCGACCGATTCCGGGGGCTCCTTGCGCACGCCGGCGTCGTTGTGCGGTCTGGTCGGACTGCTGCCCGCCCAGGCTCTCCTGCCCGGCGAGGACGGGGACTCCCTGAACGCGGCGTTCCCGCTCGTCCGCGAGGTCGCCGACGCGGCGCTGCTGCTCGACGTGTTGGCCGAGGGGGCATGTCAGCCCGTACTGGCACGCCTCGACGAGCCGCTGCCGGCTGGTGTGCGGATCGCCTGGTCGCCGGATCTGGGCTACGCCCGGTGCGGGAGGGCCGTCACCGACGTGGTCTACGAGGCGTACCGCGTGCTGGTTGAGGACGCGGCGCTCGACGAGGTGGACCTGGCGGTCGGACTGCCGAACCCCTACCCGGTCTTCCTGGTCACCCACCTGGCGTTCCTCAAGGAGCACCTCGCTCGGCGGGGAGTGTGGCCGCGGAAGTCGCGGGCGCTGGCTCCGCTGACGCGCATGGCCCTCGAGGCGGCGGACGGCTTCACCGCGGCGGATCTGGCTGGCGCACGGCAGGAGCGCGCCGGCATCGCCGACGCGCTGCGCTCGGTCTTCGAGCAGGTGGACGTCCTGGCCACACCGATGGCGGTGGGCGAGGCGTGGCCCGCAGACGGCCCCGCCCCGACCGAGGTGGACGGTGTCGACATCAGCCACGTGGGATCGGAGCCCTTCGCCCTGCCTGCGAACCTCGCGGGCCTGCCGGCGGTGAGCGTCCCCGCGGGCGAAGGCCCGAACGGCCTGCCGGTCGGTATCCAGCTCATCGGGCGCCCCGGAGGCGAAGGGCTCCTGCTGAGGCTGGCCCGTCGCCTGGAGCGGGCCCGGCCCTGGCGACACCGGTACCCCTTCGCCGCGGGGGCGACCCGGTGAGGGCCATGCCACCGGGTCTGTTCGGTGTCGGCGCGGTGGGCACCGGTGCGTTCGGTTCGGTGTCCGGGCTGCTGCTGGTCTTCTACTACACCGACACGCTGCGCATACCGCCCGGCGGTGCCGTGCTCGTGCTCGTGATCGGCAAGGCTTGGGAGGTTCTGGCCGCTCCGGTGGCCGGGAGGCTGTCGGATCGCAGCGCCGCCCGACGCGGGCGCCGCACCCGGTGGCTGGTCGGCGGTGCGCTCGGCCTGGCCGCCGGCTTCGCACTGCTGTTCTCCGCGCCGCAGGGCACCGTGTGGGTCAGTGCAGTCTGGGCGACCGTGGCGTCGGTCGTCGCCAGTATCGGGTACGCCTGCTTCCAGGCGTCGTACGTGGCGCTGCCCGGCGAGCTGACCGACGATCCCGCCGCCATGACGCGGCTCCTGTCCTGGCGGACTGTGTGTCTCATCGCAGGCATTCTGCTGGCGGGGGCGGGCGCCTCCTTGCTGGTGGACGCGGCGGGCGGGGGCCGGTCCGGCTACCTCGTCATGGGTGTCACGGTGGCGACGCTCATCGCCGCGACCACTCTCGTCACCGCCCTGACCGCGGGACGGGCGGCACTGACCGGTGGTGTCCGGTCGCCACCTCAGCGGCCGCGACCAACTGCCGGGCGACGCCCCGTGCTGGGCAACCGCGCGTTCGTCCTGCTGGCCGGCTCCTACGTGGTGCAGACGCTCGCCATCGCCATGGCCCTCGCCGGGATTCCGTACGTCGCGTCCTACCGGCTCCAGTCCACGGCCCTGACGTCTGTCCTCTTCGCCGCCGCCCTCGTACCCGCGCTCTTCCTCACACCGGTCTGGCGGCGCGCGGCCGAGCGGTTCGGCCCGGTGACCTGCCTGGCCGCGGCCGTGACCGCGTACGCGGCTGCGGCACTGGCCCTGAGTCTCGGCGCGCAGATCCGTTCGACCGCGCTCGTCGTCTGCTGCTCCGTCGTCTTCGGCTGCTGCTTCGCCGCCCAACAACTCATCCCCTTCGCGCTACTGACCCGGCTCACCGCGCGGCCGTCCGGCGGCGAAGACGGAGAAAGGGGAGCGCTCGCGGGCGCCTGGACCGGGGCGGAGACCGCGGGCAACGCCCTCGGACCGGCCCTCTTCGCCGCTGTCCTGGCAACCGGCTCGTTCGCCGCCGGCAAGACGCCCGGCCCGCACGGCCCCGGTCAGACGGCGATCGTCCTCGGCGTCGGCCTCGTACCGGCCGTATTCCTCCTCGCTTCCGTGCCGCTACTCCTGCTGTTCTCCCGCACGATGCCCGACCTCTCCCGAACCAGCGTCGGCACCCGCCGACGCACTCTTTGAAATGGAGCTCCCATGAGCCTGACGTCCCACGGCCAGCCGGCAGCCCGCGTCCTGGAGGCCCTGGAGGCCATCCGCGTCCACGACCTGCGGGTGACCGACGGACACGCGATGGCCTACGCCTACAACTCCGGTGACCCCGACCTGGTCGAGCTGGGATCCACCGCCTTCACCCGGCTGCTGGCCAACAACGCGCTCTATCCGGACGCCTTCCCGAGCACCCCCGTCCTGGAGAACGAGGTGGTGGGAGCCACAGCCGACCTGCTCAACGCCGATGCGGACGCCCGCGGGATCTTCACCACCGGCGGATCCGAGTCGATCATGCTCGCCGTCCGCGCCGCACGCGACAGCCGGCCGGACGTCTCCACGCCGTCGATCGTGCTGCCGGAGACCGCGCACGCAGCGTTTTACAAGGCCGCCCAGTACCTGGGGCTGGACGCCGTGAGCGTGCCCGTCGACCCGGAGACCTTCACGGCCGACCCCGCGGCCATGGCCGCCGCGGTCGACGAGCGGACCGTCCTGATCGTCGCCTCGGCCTACTCCTACGGCCACGGGGTGCTCGACCCCGTCGAGGAGATCGCCGCGACGGCGGCCTCCCGCGGCGTGGCGTGCCACGTGGACGCCTGCGTGGGCGCATTCGTCCTGCCGTTCTTCCGCGAACTCGGTGACGACATAACGCCGTTCGACTTCTCCGTGCCCGGAGTCACCTCCATGTCCGCCGACCTCCACAAGTACGGCTACACCCCGAAGGGGGCGTCCGTCGTCCTCTTCCGCGACGCGGAACTGCGGCGCCACGCCCACTTCGCCTGTTCGCGCTGGTCCGGCTACACGATCATCAACACCACCGTCCAGAGCAGCCGCTCGGCCGGTGCCACCGGTGCCGCCTGGGCCGTGATGCGCTACCTCGGCCACGAGGGCTACCTCGACATCGCGCGACGCACCCGCACCGCGTCCCGGCAGGTCATCGACCACCTGCGGTCGACACCCCGCCTCAAGGTGCTCGGCGACCCCATCGGCAACATGGCCGCCTTTGTCAGCACCGATCCCGAACTCGACATCTTCGTGCTCGCCGACGAGTTGAAAAGCCGCGGCTGGTTCACCCAACCGCAGTTCCGCTACGAGTCCTCCCCGGCGAACCTCCACATCTCGCTGCACGGCGCGACCCTCGACAGCCTCGCGGACTTCCGAAGGTGTCTCGCCGAGGCGAACGAGGCCGCCCTGAAAGCCGGCCCGGCAACCCCGGACGCCGACACCCTCGCTCTCGTCGCCGGCCTCGACCCGAGCACCCTCACGCCGGACGAATACACCGCGATCCTGGCCGGCGCCGACCTCGGCGGTGACGGACGGCTTCCGCAGCGCATGGCCACTGTCAACCACCTCCTGAACGCGGCCACGCCCGCACTGCGGGAACAACTCCTGCTGGCCTTCCTGGACGGGCTGTACGTCCAACCCGCTCCGCTGCGGCCGACCGCTGACGCGCGCCGGCGCCCCAGAGCCATGCCGCACCTCACCAGGACGTTCCGACCGACGTCGCCACCGCCGTCTCCCGTCTGCGCGCCGCCTTCACCGAGGGCCGCACCAAGCCTGTGGCCTGGCGACGCGCCCAACTGCGCGCGCTGCGCGACGTGCTGGCCGCCACGAGACCGAACTCCAGGACGCGTTGAAGGCCGACCTCGGCACGGGGCGGGCCGAAGCGTTCGTCACCGAGATCGGCTTCACCGTCAACGAGATCGACCACACGCTCTCCCGCCTCACCGCGTGGCTCCGTCCGCGCCGGGTCCGTGTCCCGCTCACACTCCTGCCCGCCCGGGCCCGGATCGTCCGGGAGCCCCTCGGCACGGTGCTGATCATCAGCCCCTGGAACTACCCGGTGATGCTGGCGCTCGCGCCGTTGTCATTACCGCACGCGACAAACCCCTGGCCCTCTACGCCTTCACCGCCTCCTCGGACAGCAGACGCCGCCTGACCGCCAAGACCTCCTCCGACCTCCGGCGCACTGTCGTTCAACATCCCCAACGCCCATCTGACCGTCCCCGGACTCCCATTCGGCGGAATCGGCGAGAGCGGCATCGGCCGCTACCACGGCAAGCACTCCATCGACACCTTCAGCCACAGCAGGGCCGTCCTCGACAAGCCGCTGCTCCTCGACACTGTGCGGCTCGCCTACCCGCCCTTCACCAACTGGAAGGAGCGCCTGCTTCGCCGCCTGCTCTGACCTTCTGACCTGCCGTCTCAAGAGGCCGGGCCCGCCCACCTCTACGACAACCGCAGGGCTACTTGTGCTCGCCGGGCTTGCCGACGCGCTCGCAGTCACCCGCGTTGTGTCGTCAACCGTCCCGGCCTGGTCCTGGCCGGGGCCCGCGCGGGAGGTCGCGCTGGAGCCGAACGGTCGAGGACGCCGACGTCCAGGCACCGGCCCGACCAGTCGCACCCGGCGAACAGCAACCACCAACCTCTTAGGTCTTGCCGGGGACGCAGACTCCCCACCAGCCCGGCCGGCGTACGGACCGCGGGCCGGACTGGTGGGGCGGGCAGACATCAGCCGGTGAGACGGTCGTTCGCCGCCGGTCGGAGATTCCGTGCTGCCCGCCGTTTCGCCTGGCGGCTGCGGATGGCGAAGACCGGCGGTCATGCGGGGGTTTTCTCGCGGGGCGAGATCCCGCCGGTATGGCGCTTCAGCATGCGGAACGCGGCGAGGGCCAGAAAGGCGCCGATGGCGAGAGTGAGGGCGGTCGCGGTGAGCTGGAGGGGCCAGTAGTGGGAGAGGGGATGGTAGTCGCGGTAGTAGCTGACGGCGTCGAGCTCGTCGTACGTGGCGCGGCACTGCTGCAAGCTGCTGCTGTCGCATGGGTCGGGTAGCCGGGCGCCGGTGGAGGTGAGGACGCCCTCGTCGACCGTCAGCCCTGTGCCTGCCGGGGCGTCGAGCGTCAGCCTGCTGACACGGGTCACGCTGGGCCACAGGTAGGGCAGTGCCAGGTGAATGATGCCGAACACGCCGGCTGTGGTGACGACGGAGGTGATGAGAGCCGGCAGGGAGCGGCGCCAGACGAGGCCGACCAGGGCGCCGACGGCGAGGCCGGCCAGGGCCAGGGCGACGGTGGTGGGGCCGCCTGCGAAGAAGTTCGAGCTGTCGTACCAGGGCTTGGCCGAGTCGATTGAGCGGCCCCGCCCGGCGGACCAGGCGAGGTGATACAGCCCGACCAGCAGGCCGGTGCCGACGGCGATGAGCGCGGCCGGGACGGCGAGCTTGGCGGCGAGCCAGCGGGCCGGGGACACCGACTGGGTCCAGGCCAGTCGGGCAGTGCCCGTCTCCAGCTCCCGGCTGGTCAGCGTGGCGCCGGCCCAGGCGGCTACGAGGAAGGGGACGGCGAGGACGGCGACCATGGCGTACTGATAGAAGTCCCTGTAGTGCAGGATTGCGAGCTGGTCGTAGGCGCACGTCGCCGCCATGCCACATGCGTCGTACTGCCGCCACGCCGCCGCAGCGGCGTCGGTGAACGGGCCGCCGAGCCACAGCAGCCCGGCCGAGACCACGAGCACGAGCCCTGCCCAGGCACACAGCGCCGGGCGGTGCAGGCGCAGCAGCCACCGGGTCTGGCGGGGCGCAGCGGAAGGACGCCGGGTGGGTGGTGCGGGGGCGGTGGAGGCAAGGCCGGTCATGCGGTCGTCTCCTGGGACTTGGCGGGGATGCGTATGGGGTCGAGCGTCAGTGGGGGCGTTGCCGGGCTGCGCAGGTGGGCGAGAACCAGCTCCTCCAGGGAGGGCTCGCTGGTCTGCCAGTCGTCGGGTAGGGGGCCCGCGGGGCGGATGAGGGCGGTGAGCTGGCGGCCGGTGGTACGGGATTCCACCACGGTGTTCGGGCCCAGGTCGCAGCCAGTGCCGGTGGTGGTCTCACGTGCGGGGCCGGTGATCAGGGTGTGGGCGGCCAGCAGGTCGTCGATGTCGCCCGCCAGGCGAACGCGGCGGTCACCGATCAACAGCAGGTAATCGCAGGAGTCCTCCAGCTCGGCGATCATGTGCGAGGACAGCACGATCGTGGTGCCGTACTGGGCGGCTGTGCCCATGAGGATACCCATCAGCTCGTGCCGGGCCAGCGGGTCGAGGTCGGCCATCGGCTCGTCCAGCAGCAGCAGTTCGGGCCGTTTGGCCAGGGCGAGGGCGAGCACCACGCGGGTGCGCTGGCCGCCGGAGAGCGAGCGGATCCGGGCGCTGGGGTCCAGGTCGCCGCCGGCCACGACCCGCTCCGCGGTGGCTGTGTCCCAGCGGCCGGGGTTGAGGTCGGCGCCCATGCGGAGCGTCTCGGCGACGGTGAGCTGCGGGTACAGCGGCTTGTCCTGGGCGACGTACCCGATATTCGGCCGGGCGTCGGCCGGGTGCCCGCCGAGCACGGTGACCGTGCCCTCGGTGGGGGCGATCAGCCCGGCGGCGAGGGCGATCAGCGTCGACTTGCCCGCACCGTTGGGTCCCACGAGCGCGCAGACGCGTCCGGTGGGTAGCTGGAACGTGCAGTCGCGCAGCGCCCAGTCCCCGCGCCGTGAGAACCGCTTGCCGAGCGCGGTCGCCTCGATGGCGGTCGTTCTCATCGCTGTTCCTCTCGGGTGTTTTCGAAGTACTCGTCCAGTACGGCGGCAAAGAACGCGGCCACGTCGTCCCGCACCAGCCCGGCCGCCCGGGCCCGCTGCGCCCACTCGGCGAGTTCGGCCCGCAGCGGGGAGTCGCCCGGTGCGGTGCCGAGCGACCTGCGGACGAAGGTGCCGAGCCCGCGCCGGGCCTCGACCAGCCCCTCCCGCTCCAGCTCGCGGTACGCCTTGAGCACCGTGTTCGGGTTGACGGCAGTGGCCTCCACGACCTCGCGGGCCGCGGGGAGCTTGTCACCGGGCTCCAGCAGGCCGAGCCGCAGGGCCTGCTTGGTCTGCTGGACGATCTGCAGATAGGTGGCAACGCCGCTGCGCCGGTCGATACGGTATTCGACCATCCGGCAGACCACCCTTTCACTAATTGAGTAGCGAAAGGGTGGACCGAGGAAGGTCCGCTGTCAAATCCGTGGCGGCATCACAAGATCGCAGGAGCTTCGCCCGTGAGGGGTGCCGTACTCGTAGACCGACAGGTTCACGCGTGCGGCACCGCACCAGACGGCTGGGGATCGACAAGCCGGGCTCCGCGCCAGAGTGAGCGCGAGTCGTCAGCGGTGAGCTGACCGGGGCAGCCACCGCGCGGCGCCGGGCGTCCGCAGCTCAGAACCTGCTCAGTCGCTGCTCACTTGGGTCCGCGACAGCCCGGCCGGGGCCGCGGCGATGTTTCACTGCACGGGTGTCGAGCGAGAGGGGCGGACCCCACCATGGCTGACCAGCCTTCCGTGAGCGTCGGCGGTGTGACCTACCGGGTGACACCGGAGTACCTGGCCAACGCCTCCAGCAGCACCTCGTCCATGGCGGCCGAGATCTCCGGGCAGTTGAGCGAGCTGAAGACGTACGTGACCAGCCTGGAGGCGAGCTGGCAGGGCATCGCCCACAACCAGTTCCAGACGCTGATGGCCGAGTACGACATCTACGCGCGGATGCTGCACGACGCCCTGGAGGGGATCTCCAAGGGGCTGCAGGGCAACTACGTCAACTACAAGGACTCCGAGCAGCAGAACCTGAACAACCTGGCCGCGCTCGGCGGGGACGTGCCCAAGCCACCGGCAGGCACCAACTTCTCCTGACAGCCACGTGTTCCTCCGCCGATCCCGGCGCACTCACTAGGAGCGATTCATGGCCGATGTCGACAGCACCCCGATCTACGTGGGCGAAGGGCTCGCCGCGGCCGGCGGCTGGCTGAACACCAGGGCCGGCGAGATCTCCGGCGAACTCCAGGGCCTCAAGGCCCAGCTGGCCCCGCTGGCGGACGCCTGGCGGGAGAGCCAGGCCGCCACTTACTACCAGGACATGCAGAACGAGTGGGACCTGGCGGCCAACGGCCTGTTCGGACCCGACGGGGTGCTCGGCCGCATCGCCCACGCCATGCACGTGAACTGGAACAACTACAGCGACGCCGAGTGGTCGAACATATCCACCTGGCGGCACTGACTCCCCTGCGGCGCGCGGGCCCCGCCACGGCCCCGCGGCCCCGAAGCTCGACACCACCGAAGGAATCGTCCGTGCCCGATGAACGCTGCCGGGTCACCGTGGTCGGTGAACGCAGGCGCGTCGACCTCGCGCTCCCGGCGCAGGCCCCGATCGCCGAGTACGCTCCTCGGCTCGCCGCCCTGTGCGGCCAGCCCGAGTCCGAGGCGATGCCTCCCGTCTGGTCGCTGGTCGAGTCCGGGGGCTCCCCCATGGCCCCCGGCGACTCGCTGGCCGGCGCGGGCATCATGGACGGGGCCACGCTCTACCTGCGCGACCACCGGGACGGCGAGTGGGGCGAGCTGACCGTCACCGACCTGGACGAACAGGTCACCGCGGCGCGTGAGGACAGCGGTCTGTGGAGCGCCCGCCGCCGCGCGCAGGCGGTGCTGGGGGCAGGTCTGCTGGTGACCGTCGTCGCCGCGGGATGGCTCGGGGCGCACCGGCCGGCCGGTCCGGCCGTGCTGCTCTTCGCGCTCGCCGCGCTGGCCTCGGCGCTGCTCGCCTGGTACGCGACCCGCAAGAACTGGCCGCTGCCGGGCGGTGTCCGCCAGCTCCTGGCGCTGACGGCCTGCCCACTGCTGGCCTGCGCCGGACTGGCCGCACCGCTGCACGGGCCGGTGGCCACCCCGGTGCTGGTCGCGGTCACCGCCGCGCTCGGCGCGCTCGCCGGGCTGGTGGCGCTGCCGGCGCCGTCCACCGTCGTCCTCCAACTGGTCACCGCCGTGGCCGCGTTGTGCGTGGTGCCGCTGACCGCGCTGCACGCGGGCCTCACCGGCTCGGCCGCCCTGCTGGCCCTGGCGCTGTACCTGGTGGCCGGCCTGCTGCCCCGGGTGACCAGCCAGATCGCGGTACTCGTCCCCACCGGACCGGACACCGGGGCGCCGGCCCTGGACAGTGCGGACGTGGCCACCGTGGTGCGCCGCGGCAAGGCGCTGCTCACCCTGTTCAGCGTGCTGACCGCGACGGTGCTCACCGCCGCGCTGCTGGTCCTGAGCGCCTCCCGAGGTACTTGCGCGCTCGCCCTGGTCGCCGTGGTCAGCGTCGGGTTGCTGCTCCAGGCAGGCTCGGTGCGGGTGCTGGCCGCCGTACTGCCGCAACTGGCCGCCGGAGTAATCGGGTTGCTGGCGCTGGCGATCCGGCTGCCCGAGTACCTCTTCGACTCCCGCGCCGCCGGGCCGCTCGCCGCCTTCGCCGCCGGGCTGGTGCTGGTCGGCTGCGGTCTGTTCCTCGCCTTCGGTGCCGCGCTGCGCCCCGTCGAGCAGGAGCGCCCCACGTGGCCGTCGGCGGTGGCCACCTTCCTCGCGGTGGCCGGTCTGCCGCTGGCCGTCGGCGTCTTCGGCCTCTTCGGCTGGCTGGCCGACCTGGGGAGCAGTCTGTGACCGGCCGCCGCGTGCGGGCCCGGGCCACGGCGGGGGGCTCACGGTGAAGGCGGCCGCGCAGCGAGTGGCGCCCGGCAGTTGGGGCGCGCACCGCACCATCGGAGCGGCGGTGCGGGGAGCCCGGCCGGGCGCCCTGATCACCGTCCAGGCCGGCACCTACACCGAGAGCGTCGTGCTCGACAAGGACGTCAGCCTGGTCGCCAAGGGCGAGGTGCGGCTGGTCGCCGCGCGGGGCCCGGCCGTGACCGTGCACGCCGGCCGCGCCGAACTGCGCGGTTTCGTCCTGTCCGCCACCGCGCCACGCGAGGCGGCCGTGCTGCTGCGCGGCGGCGAACCGGTGCTGCGGGACTGCGAGATCACCGGCGGCCGCGTCGAGGTCGCCGGAGCGGCGGCACCGCTGCTGACCGGCTGCTCCGTACGGCAGGCCGAGGGTGCGGCCCTGTGGCTCACGGGCACCAGCCGCACGACGCTGGAGGGCCTGACCGTCGGTGGCTGCGCCGGGGACGGCCTGGTGGCCGGAGACGAGGCGCGGGCCGAGCTGACCGACGCGCTGCTGGACGGAGTGACCGGGCGCGGCGTTGTCCTGACCGCCGGCGCCCACGCGACCCTGACCCGCTGCGAGATACGCGGCAGCGGCGCCGCCGCCCTCTTCGCGGAGGGATACGCGGGCGCCGCGCTGCGCGAGTGCCGGCTGCACGAGACGGGCGGGCAGGGCGTCTGGCTGCGCGGCACGGCGGGCCGCCGCGCCGGCCCGGACGGCGGCCCGCTGCGGGAGAGCGACCCGCATCCCAGGAACGGGGGCTCGGCCCTTCCCCCGGGGACCGAGCCCCGCGCCACCCGCGCCACCCAGGGCGTGCGGCTGCGCGGTTGCGAGATCTTCCGCACCGCCGGGGCCGGAGTGCTGGCGGACGGCGGCAGCGCCGTCCTGCTGGACACGTGCCACGTGCACCACACCTCCGGCGCCGCGGTGCTGGTCACCGCCGAGGCCGCCGCGGAGCTGACGGCGGTGCGGGCGGTCGACTGCGAGGACACCGCGCTCGTGGTCAGCGGCTCGGGCACGGTCGCCGCGTACGACTCCACCTTCGCCCGCACCGCCGCCAACGGGCTGTACGCGGTCGGCGAGGCCGACGTGTCGCTGGCCGGCTGCACCGTGCGCGACACCGCCTACACCGCCCTGCACCTGGGCGGCGGAGCCCGCGCCCGGGTGCGCGGCTGCACCGTCGCCGACAGCCCCGAGTACGGGATGCGGGTGACCGAGCGGGCCGAACTGCTCGCGGACGACTGCGAGGTGACCGGCGCCGAGCTGGCCGGGGTGTGCGTGGAGGGCGGCGACGCCGCGGTGCGCGGCTGCCGGATCAGCGGCACCCGGGAAGGGGTGCGGCTGCGCACCTCGCACCGTCCGCTGCTGGCCGACTGCGAGATCACCGGCACCGCGGAGACCGGGGTGCGGATCGGCCGGGACACCGGAGCCCAGCTGGAGAACGTGACGGTCACCGGCAGCGGCACCGCCGGTCTCCTGCTGGAGGAGGGCAGCACGGCGGTGGTGGACGGCGGCGCGGTCCGCGAACCGGCCGGCAGCGGCATCGTCGTCCGTGCCGGAGCCCGGCCCCGGATACGCGGCACGACGGTCGCATCGGCCGCCAAGAACGGGCTGTTCGTCGAGGAGGGCGGCGAAGGCCGCTACGAGGACTGCCGCTTCACCGGGAGCCGCTTCCCCGCCGTCTACGCGGGAGCCCGCTCCCGCGTCCTGCTGCGCCACTGCACCGTGGACGGGACCGAACAGGACCTGGTGCGGGACGAGGAGTCGGAGGTGACAGCCGAGGACTGCCGGGTGGAGGGCGTGTCCGAGCCGCTACTGCCCACGCTGGCGCCCGCGGGGTCGGGGGAGGGTCGCACCGCCGTGCCCGCTGTCGCGCACGCCGCGGGTCCGGCCGGAGCGGACGGCGGCGGTGCGCGCGACCAGGACGCGTCCGGCGACACCGAGCAGGCCGCGGACAAACTCGGCGACCTGCACGCCGAGTTGGACCGGCTCGTCGGTCTCGACGGTGTCAAAGGCGACGTGGTCACCCTCACGAAGCTGATGCAGATGGTCAAGGTCCGGCGGGACGCAGGGCTCTCACCGCCGCCGCTCAGCCGCCACCTGGTCTTCGCCGGCAACCCCGGCACCGGCAAGACCACGGTCGCCCGGCTCTACGGCGGCTTCCTGGCCGCCCTCGGACTGCTCAGCCGCGGCCACCTGGTGGAGGCGGACCGGGGCGACCTGGTCGGCGAGTACGTCGGACACACCGCGCCCAGGACCACCGCCGTCTTCCGGCGGGCACTGGGCGGGGTGCTCTTCATCGACGAGGCGTACTCGCTGGTGCCGCAGGGACACCTGACGGATTTCGGCGCGGAGGCCGTCTCGACGCTGGTGAAGCTGATGGAGGACCACCGTGACGAAGTGGTCGTCATCGTGGCGGGCTACCCGGGTGAGATGAACCGGCTGCTGGAGTCCAACGCGGGCCTGGCCTCCCGCTTCACCCGCACCCTCCACTTCGAGGACTACTCCTCCGGGGAACTGGTGCGCATCGTGCGGCACCAGGCCGACAGCCACGAGTACACCGTCGCGCCCGAGACCACCGAGGCGCTGCACGGCTACTTCGAGACCCTGACGCGCGGCGAGCGGTTCGGCAACGGGCGCAGCGCCCGGCAGGTCTTCCAGCTGATGACCGAACGGCACGCCCAGCGGGTGGCCGAGCTGGGCCTGAGCACCGCCGACCTGGCCGCGGCGGACCCGGACCTGCTCACCACGCTGCTGCCCGCGGACCTCCCGCCGGGGGAGGCGCTGTGACCGCCGGCGGCGCGGAACGGGACGACCGTGCCGACCGCGCGGCGGGATTGGACTTCGGACCTGGTGAAAGGCAGGTGTCCCGCAGATGGCGGAACAACCGACTCTGGAGCAGTGGCTCGCCGACCTCGCGGCACTGAACCACGCGATCGGCGCGGTCAAACGCGAGGCCGCGTCCATCACCGCGACCATGGCCTCGATCGACTCCAAGATGAACGAGGTCGGCACCCACTGGGCCAGCCCGTCCTACAGCACCTTCGACGAGATCAAGACCTGGTTCCACACGGCGCAGCACGACCTGGAGAACCTGCTGGAGGACATCATCTCCCGGATGACCACCAGCTACTGGAACTACCACAACGCGGAGACCGCCAACCTCGGCAACATCAGCGACGGGCAGCAGAATGCCTGAGGCGAGGTCCGCGGCGGCCGGTTCAGCTCGCGGCGGGCGGGCCCGGGAAGCGGGACTCCCGGTCGGTGTGCGCGTAGACCTGCCCGGAGTGGTTGATCAGCGCGATGTACTCGCCCAGCTTCTCCAGCGCCGAGCCCACCTGGAGCAGCGCCCGCTCCTGCGCCGGGTTCATCTCCGCGGCGAACTGCGCGCCGGCCTCGGCGAACGGGTTGTCCTCGCCCTCCTGCCAGGAGGCGCCCTGCGAGGCCGGGTTCCAGACGTACTTGCCCTCCTCCTTCGTGCCCTGGCCGAAGACGCTGTCCTTGGTCGCCATGACCTTGGAGCGCACCTCCTCGTACTTGGCCACCGCGGCGCGGGTCTCGGTGAGGATCGACTTCTCCGTGGTGCGCAGGGCGCTCAGGTCGATCTTCAGGTCCCCGGACGGGTCCGTGGCGCCCTGGTCCCCGGCGCCGCCGCCGTCGGACGGGATGTCCTTCGGGTCGTCGTTGAAGGAGGGCGGCTCGCCCCAGGCGACCTGGTCGGTCGGCACCAGACTGCTGAGGTCCTTGCCGTGGTCCGGTCCCGGCTCGCCCTCGCCCCCCTCTGCGGGGGGCAGCGGAGTCGTGTCGTGCGTCGACGTGATCGGGTCGGTCACGGTGTCTCCCTCGGCATTCTCGCACCGGCCTCGCGGTCCGTCGGCCGGGCGGCGCGGTGTACGGGGCGGCTGCCCCACGGAACCTCCGCCAGGTTTACCACTTATCTGAGGAATTGTCAGCGCGACCGCGAGACCCCGCCGTTCGCGACAGCACCCCGCGCCCTCGCGGGACTTCCGAGAAAGGTGAGTCATGGCTGACAGCGGCCAAGCCGACTACGACGTCTCCGTCATCGACGTCTCCCCGAGCGGCATGAAGACCACCGCCACCCAGCTGACCGACCTCGCACTGGACGTCTCCGAGAGCCTCGGCAACATCAACACCACGCTCAGCGGGCTCCGGATCGTCTGGCAGGGCAAGGCCGCCTCGGACGCCGACGAGGTGGCCCAGGAGTGGCTGCGGGTGATCACCGAGCTGTTCGGCACCAAGGAGGACCCGAGCAAGGGCGTCCTGCCCACGCTCGCCGACGGCGTCGGCATGGCCTCCGGCAACTTCAGCAAGGCCGAGGACGGCGTCGCCAAGCTGTTCACGGACTTCCGCAACGCCCTGACCTCCGGCGGCGGCGAGAGCGATCCGCCCAAGGACACCCCGCCCGAGGAAGTTACCGACACCAACAAGACGGCGGTCACCATGACCTTCGGCTGACCGCCGCCCCGCCGCCCGCCTCCCCTCCGCCCGCCGGGCCCCTCAGCCCCGTCAGTAGGCAGCCCCCGTGAGTCGCATACCCTTCCACCGCCCCGTCCGCATGACGCCTCCGCCGATGCCGGAGGGCAGGACGACGCTGGCCACCCCGCCCCAACGGCCGCAGCAGCAAGGAGCGGCGGGCTGGTTGATGCTCCTGCTGCCGCTGCTGTCCAGCGTCAGCATGGCCGCCTACATGGTCGCCTACGGCAAGGCGTGGATGATCCTGCTCGGCATCGCCTTCGTCGTGGTGTCGGTCGGCATCACCATCGGCGTGCGCATGCAGTTGAGCGGCAGCCGACGGCGCAACCAGTACCGGCAGCGCGAGCGCTACTTGGAGTACCTGGCGGGCGTCCGCAAGCAGGCGCTGCGCAACGGCGCCGCCCAGCGCGCGACGGACGCCTGGCGCCACCCGCACCCCGACCGGCTGTGGGCCATCGTCACCCGCCGCCGCCGGGTGTGGGAACGGCGGCCCGGCGATGCGGACTTCCTGCGCCTGCGCCTGGGCACCGGCGCGGTGCCGCCCGCGCACGGGTTGCACATGCCGGACCAGAACGACCCCACCGTCGAGGTGGACACCCGCTCCCAGCACGCCGCGGCCGAACTCGTCCGCACCCACGGCACCGTCGAGGGCCAGGCCGCCTGGCTGGACCTGCGCGGCGCCGGGGTCGTCAGCCTGTTGGGCCCGCGCCCGCGCACCCGCGAGCTGGCCCAGTCGTTGCTGCTCCAGCTGTCGGTGCTGCACGCCCCCGACGACGTGCGCGTCGCCGTCGTCACCGGCGGCGACTCCGCCTGGGACTGGGCGAAATGGCTGCCGCACGCCCAGCAGCCGGACCAGGAGGCGCAGCAGCGCGAGCAGGAGGTCGTCCCGCTGCTGGCCGACGACCTGGCCGGGCTCCAGGACCACCTGGAGAGCACGCTGGACCAGGCCGTCGCCGCGCGTGCCGAGCGCAACAGCCGCATCGTCACTCAGCGCGACACCAGCCCCCGCCGCCACCTGGTCGTCTTCCTCGATGCCTACGACCCCCAGGCGCCCTGGGCCCGTTCGGCGCTGCTGTCCGACCTGCTCACCGAGGCCGGGCCCGACCTGGGACTGCACGTGGTGTGCCTGGTGGAGGAGGAGGGCTCCGAACCGGGCCGGGTGGACGTACGCGCCCGCACCGACGCGCGCGGCGGCCTCGTCCTGGAGGGCCGTACGCCCGAGCTGCACGCGCCGGTCGAGAAGGCCGTGGCCGACGAGACGGTGCCCGCCGTCCGGGAGGCCACCGCCCGCGCTCTGGCCCCGCTGCGGCTGTCCGGGGAGCGCGACCAGGTGCTCTCCGAGCACGTCTCCCTCTCCGGCATGCTCGGCTTCCCCGACATCGCGGCCTTCGACCCGGCCACCTCCCGGCGCGCCCCGGATAAGAAGGACCTGCTCAGCGTCCCGATCGGGGTGACCGGCACCGGCGAACCGCTCTCCTTGGACCTCAAGGAGTCGGCACAGGGCGGCATCGGCCCGCACGGCCTGGTCGTCGGCGCCACCGGATCCGGCAAGAGCGAACTGCTGCGCACCCTGGTCACCGGCATGGCCATGGTGCACGCACCCGAGCATCTGGCCTTCGTCCTGGTCGACTTCAAGGGCGGCGCCACCTTCGCGGGCGCCACCGAACTGCCGCACGTCTCCGGCCTGATCACCAACCTCGCGGACGACCTCGCGCTGGTCGACCGGATGAGGCAGGCTCTTCAGGGCGAACAGCAGCGCCGCCAGCGGATGCTGCGCGAGGCCGGCAACGTCGACTCGGTGCGCGAGTACCAGCTCCGCCAGGCCGCCGGCGGCACCGATGTGCACGGCAAACCGCTGGAGCCGCTGCCCTACCTGCTGGTCGTCGTGGACGAGTTCGGCGAACTCCTCTCCCAGCGGCCCGACTTCATCGACCTGTTCGTGCAGATCGGCCGCGTCGGCCGCTCCCTGGGCATGCACCTGCTGCTGGCCACCCAGCGGCTGGAGGAGGGCCGGCTGCGCGGCCTGGAGTCGCACCTGTCCTACCGGATCTGCCTGCGCACCTTCAGCGCCGCCGAGTCGCGCGCCGTCATCGGCACCTCCGACGCCTACACGCTGCCCGCCATCCCCGGGTCCGCCTACCTCAAGGTGGACGAGTCCGTCTATGAGCGCTTCCGCGTCGCCCACGTCTCCGCGCCCTACCGCGAGCACGACCCCGAGGGGGCGGGCTCCGCCGTCGAACCGGTGCCCTATGCCGTGCACGGCGACCTCGCCCCGCTCGCCCCCGAGGAGAGCGAGCCGGCCGGCTGGGAGTGGGACCCGGACGCGGGCGCCACCGAACTCCAGATCGCCGTCGAGCGCCTGCTGAACAAGGACACCCCGGGACACCAGGTGTGGCTGCCGCCGCTGCCGCCGCACTTCCCCCTCGACCCGCTGCTCGGCGAGGCCGAGGCAGACGCCGACCTCGGCCTGCGCTGCGCCCAGTGGCCCTTCGCGGGCGAGCTGAAGTTCCCCGTCGGCGTCCTCGACGTACCCGCCCGACAGGAACAGCGCCCCTTGGTGCTGGACCTGGCCGGACGGCAGGGGCACCTGGCCCTGGTCGGGGCGCCGCAGAGCGGCAAGTCCACCTTCCTGCGCACCGCGATGCTGAGCGCCATGCTCACCCACACCCCCGACGAGCTGCAGTTCTACGCCGTCGACATGGGCGGTGGCTCGCTGCACGGGTTGGCCGACGCACCCCACGTGGCCGGTGTCGCCGGGCGCCGCGACGAGGAACGGGTGGGCCGGGTACTGACCGAGGTCAGCCGCCTGGTCACCGCGCGTGAGCAGATGTTCCGCGACCTGCGCATCCAGTCCGCCGCCGAACTGCGCGCCCGCCGCGCCCGGGGCGAGCTGCCCGAGGGCGTGCGCGCCGCGGACATCGTGCTCGCCGTCGACAACTGGGCGGCCCTGCACACCGCACACGAGACCGCCGTGGAGACCCTCACCGAGATCGCCACCCGCGGCCTCGGCGTGGGCGTTCACCTGTGGTTGACCGCCAACCGCTGGGCGGAGATCCGCGTCAACCTGCGCGACAACATCCCCGGCCGCCTCGAACTGCGCCTCAACGACCCGTCCGAGTCCGAGATCAACCGCCCCGCCGCCCGCGGACTGGGGCAGAGCATCCCCGGGCGCGGACTGGCCTCACCAGGGCTCACTCACCACATCGCGCTGCCCCGGCTCGACGGGGCGGACGACTTGGACGGGCTCGCCGACGCCGAGCAGGCGCTGGTACGCCGGATCACCGAGAGCTGGCGGAAGGCGGCGGCCCCGGCGCTGCGCGTGCTGCCGGAGCGGATAACCGTCCGTGAACTGGCGACCGCCGCCGAGCCGTCCCCCGCCGAGCGCTGGGAGGGCCACGGACCCGGCATCGGCGAGCGCGAGGTCCCCATCGGGCTGCGCGAGTCCGACCTGCGTACCGTCGGCCTCGACCTGACGTCCGGCGCCCCGCACTTCACCGTCTTCGGCGACTCAGGCTCCGGCAAGACCGCCTTCCTGCGCAGCTGGATGCGCGGCCTGGCCGCCCGGCACTCCGCGCGCGAGGTGCGGTTCATGGTCGTCGACTACCGGCACAGCCTGCTGGACGTGGTGCCCGAGGAGTACCTCGGAGCCCGGGGCGGCAACGCCGACCTGGTGGCCGGACAGGCGCAGGCCCTCGCCGAGACGCTGCGCTCGCGCATCCCCCCGGCCGATCTCACCACCGCCCAGCTCGCCGAGCGCGGCTGGTGGCAGGGCCCGGAACTCTACGTCGTGGCCGACGACTACGACCTCGCCTCCGGCAGCATGGGCCGCGGCCCGCTCGCCGCCCTGGCCGAGTTCATCCCGCAGGCCGACGAACTGGGCTTCCACCTCGTGCTGGCCCGCCGCGTCGGCGGCGCCAGCCGAGCCCTGATGTCGGACCCGCTGCTCAGCAAGCTCAAGGAGATCGGCAGCGACGGCCTGCTGCTCTCCGGCGACCACCGCGAAGGCGCCCTCATCGGGGACCAGCGAGCCCGCCGCCGACAGCCCGGCCGGGGTCTGCTGGTGCGGCGCAGCGCCGAACCGACGCTCGTGCAGATCGCACTGGACGAACGGGACGTGCCGCCGGGCACCTCCGGCGACTCCGCCGCTCCCGGCGCCGGCGCCGGCCACGGCCAGGCCCGGGACGACAGCGGGCCGGGGACCCCTTCCGGTCCCGTACCGGCCCAGACCGCCAACACCGAAGCCTAGACAGCAGCACCGCGCCCAGGGAGGGCGGCCGACACCATGGCAGACGCGGATTCCGTACTCGGCAGCATCAACCTCGACGCCATCATCGAGCTGGGCAACGCCTGGATCCAGCTCGGCGACGAGATCCACGAGCGCCGGGTCGCCGTCAACGGGCACCTGAGCGGCCTCGGCATGACCGGCACCGCCGGCGACGAGGCGCACCGGGCGTGGGACGAGGCGCTCGGCAAGACCATCGACGACGCCGCCGAGACCGCCTGGACGGTCGGCCAGACCCTCCACCGCTACGCGGAGGAGCTGAAGAAGGCCGCCGACGAGTACGCGAAGAAGGTCAACGCCTCCATGTGGGCGACCGTCCTCGGTGCCATCGTCGGGATGGCCTTCCTGGCCCTCGGGCCGCTGCTCGGCAACCTGTTGTCGACGATCGGCTCGCTGCTGAGCCGGCTGATCCCGGTGCTCTCCCAGATGGCCGCCCGCCTCGGCACCGTGGGCACCGCGGCCGTCGGCGCCGTCGGCGGCGCCGTGTCCGGCGCCGCGCTGAGCCTCGGCATCGACGTCGCCGTCGGCGCGGCCGGCTCCGCCATCGCGGGCACCGACTACGAGGTCAACTGGGGCGCCGCAGCCTGGAGCATGGGCCTGGGCGGGCTCCTGGGCGGCGTCCTCGGCGGCCATGCCGGCTACCACTACACTCCGCGCCCGGCCAGCCCCACCTCCAGCCCCAAGACCGGCGTCCCGACGCCCACTCCGCCCGGAAAGCCGACCCCCGGGCCCGGCGGCAGCCCCGCGACGAGCGGCGGCGGCAGTTCCGTCACGACGCCGCCGCGGCTGCCCGGCGGCGACCACGCGGCCCCCAACCCCGGCGCCCTGGGCAAGGGGGACGGCGCTCCCGTCCCCGGCCCGCTCGCCGCCCCCAAGGGCGGCAGCGCGTCCGCCAACGAGTCGCACCCCACCAGCAGCGGACCCGGCGCGGGCCGCACCGGTGAAGTCGGTGTGCCCAACCCCGGCGCGAGGAGCGAGGGCCCCGCCGCCGGCACACCCCCGCCGGGCACCCCGGCACCCGCCCCTGCCAAGACGCCGGCCCCGGCCGCATCCACGCCGCCCGCCAAGCCGGGCACCGGCCCCGGGGCCGGCCGCCCGGAGACGGGCACGCCCGCACCCAACCCGCCGGTCAGCCAGCGCCCCGGCGCCGGCGGAACCGGCGGCTCCGCCCCCCGCACCCCCGAGCCGGGCGCGGGCACCCCGCAGCGTCCCGGCGGGTCCCCGGCGAGCCCGGAGTCCCGTCCGGGCCACCCGGTCGGGTCGGATCCGTTCGCGAATCCCGGTCAGCGGTTGGGTGGTTCGCAGGCGAATCCGCACGGCACCCCCGAACCGCAGCCCGCCAAGGGTTCTTCCGGCGATTCCGGGCCGGCGAACACGTCCCCGGGCGGCCGGGGGTATGACTATCCCGCGACGGTCACCAACCGCCCGCCCGGTGAGACCGGCGGCAGCCCGAAGTCCAACTCCCCGACGACGTCGGATCCGTTCGCGAATCCCGGTCAGCGGTTGGGTGGTTCGCAGGCGAATCCGCACGGCACCCCCGAACCGCAGCCCGCCAAGGGTTCTTCCGG